>JAJUHI010000009.1 GCA_029267955.1 Sporobacter termitidis
GTCGGGCATCTTGACGCCGATGGACGCGGCGGCCCGGACGGCCTCTTCCGTCGTGTCAAAAGACATGAAATCCACGCCCGTATGCTGCTTGACGGCCTCCGCCATCGTCAGGCGCGGCCAGCCGGGGGTCAGGTCCAGCTCCTCGCCCTGCCACTGCAGCTTGTACGTGCCCAAAAGCTCGCGGGCGGCGCTGGACAAGAGCTCCTCGAACAGGTCCATCATGTCGTTGTAGTCGGCGTAGGCCTCGTACAGCTCGACGGTGGTGAATTCCGGGTTGTGTTTGGTGTCCATGCCCTCATTGCGGAAAATGCGGCCGATCTCGTACACGCGCTCAATGCCGCCCACAATCAGGCGCTTGAGATGGAGCTCGGTGGCGATGCGCAGGTACATGTCAATATCAAGGGTGTTGTGGTGGGTGATAAAGGGCCGCGCCGTGGCGCCGCCGGAGATGGTGTTGAGTACCGGCGTCTCCACCTCCATGTAGCCGCGGTTATCCAAAAACGACCGCACATGCCGGATAAACCGGCTGCGGATCTCAAAAACGCGCCGCGTCTGCGGGTTCATGATCAGGTCCACATAGCGTTGGCGGTACTTAAGCTCCGTATTGGTCAGACCGTGGAATTTTTCCGGAAGAGGCCGCAGGGACTTGGCCAGGAGCCGGATGCTCTTGCAGTGGACGGATATCTCGCCCATACGTGTTTTGAAGACAAAGCCCGAAACGCCGATGATGTCGCCGATATCGCCCTTTTTTATATCGGCAAAGGCCTCCTCGCCCACGTCGTTGAGCCGGATATACAGCTGGATACGGCCCTTGTCGTCCATGAGGTCGACGAAAATCGCCTTGCCCATTTCGCGCTTCGCCATCACCCGGCCGGCCAGGGAGACGTCCTTATTCTCCATGGCTTCAAAATTATCAATGATTTCCGCGGAATACGTCGTCCTGTTGAACTTTGTTATCTGAAAGGGATCGCGCCCCTCCTCCTGCAGCTTCTTCAGCTTGTCCAGCCGGATGCGCAGCAGCTCCGAAAGTTCCTGTTCCGCCGATACGCTCATGTCCTCCGCCATAAAAACCTCCTCGTCAGGGGACCGTTACTTGCCAATCCTAAGTATCTCAAATTTCAGCCGACCGGCCGGCGCGTCAATCTCCACGATGTCTCCGACCCTGTGCCCCAAGAGGCCCTTGCCGAAGGGCGAATCGTCGGAGATTTTGCCCGTGATCGGATCGGCCTCCTGGGAGCCGACGATCTGATATTCTTCCTCCGTATTCATCTCGCAGTCCCGAATCGTGACGACGCTGCCGATGCCGACCTTGTCGGTCTCCTCGCTGGCCGTAATGATTTCGGCGTTTTCAATCAGATTTCTTATCTCGGCGATTTTCGAATAAAGCTTCCCCTGTTCGGTTTTGGCCTCGTCGTATTCGCTGTTTTCAGAAAGGTCTCCAAACGACCTGGCTTCTTTAATTTGCTCGGCTACCTCTTTTTCTCTGACGGTCACAAGATATTCGAGCTCCTCCTTGAGCTCCTGCAAGCGTTGCGCGCTCATTTTGTATCTCGTTTCCTTAACCATAGCCACCATCCTTTCATATTTGAAAAGCGATTAATAATATTAAAAAAATACCGTGCCGGAGGTACCCGACACATGAACAGAACAAATCAGCTTTTTCGCAGTACCGCCGGCTGCTTTGGCTCAACAGCGCAAGTAGCCGGCTTTGAGAACTAATTATAGTAAATACTTGTATTTTTGTCAAGCGTAAGACGGCTTTACCCGTACCGGACCGTCTGCGGCAGCGTCCTGACCCGGACCGACCGGACAACGATATCCGCTGAGGAAAGGACGCCCGCCTCCAGCGCGCAGGCAATCAGCGCGTTCCGCGGGAACCCCGCCGGCACCGTATCCTCGCCGCCATTTTTCAGGCCGAAGCTGAACTCCGACGCCACAAGGCGGCAGGCGATATTCCCGATATCCGCCCCGCAGACCGGGATGACCACGCAATCCTCCGACAGCTCGGCACCGTCGGCGGGCGGGTCAAAAACCAGCGCCGCATCCGCCTCTTGAAGCTGCGCGGGCGACGGCTTGTCAATAACGGAGATGCCGTACCGCTTCCCGATGGCCGCGTACAGCGCGCGCCCGTCCGCCGCCGTCACGGTCAGCACATGGCGGAAATGGGCGCCAAGCTTCCAGAGCGCCTGGGCGGACCATCCGGTCAGGCTGTCGGAAAACAGCACCGCCGTCGTCCCGCCGGGGCACGCAAGCTGCGCCAGCTCGCCCGCTAAAAGCGCCGTCAGGACGGCGCCGTCCGCTTCCTCAAAGCCTTCCCTGAGGATCATTTCTCTATACGGGAAGTCTCTGGAAAACACCACGCGCCCGGCCCTGTGGGCCTTCATCTGCCGGACGGCGGCGGCAATTTTTTTACGGAATGCCGGCAGCTTCGGCGCGGCCTTACCGCCCGCGCCGTCAGTTACGGGAATGGTGACGCGCAGCGCCGGCATCCCCAGAACACGGGATTTCCGGCACCGGACGCCGGCGTCTTTGCTCATTATATGCCTGAGCCTTTCAATATGGCTTTCCCTGCCGGCTTTTTCGATATCAATCAGGCAAATCATACGTACATTCCTGCATCATATAAGCTTGGCGCGGCGGTGTCCCCGCCGGCTTGCTATCATTTATATGATGCGTAGGGGCCGTTATGACTTGCTCAATGCCTCCAATGCCTTTTGCAGCTGCGCGTCCGAATTGGGCTCCAGTTGCCCGGCATACAGCGCCGCGTTGTCTTCCTCGGACAGCGCGACCTCAATATCCGGGGCGATGCCGCCCTGCTCGGTCAGGCTCACCCTGCCCGGCGTCAGGTACTCGCCGCTGGAGATGTGCAGCGCGCCGCCGTCCGGCAGCTCCAGGGTAATCTGAGACCTGTTCTTGCCGGTTGTATGCTGCCCGACGACGACGGCGTAATCATATTCCTGCAAAACTGCGGCAAAATACTCCGCGGCGGAAAAGGAATATTCGTTGACCAGGACGGCGGCCGGCAGCTTCAGCTGTCCGGGCTCTGACCAGGACACCTCCTCGCCCCCGTTTTTCACCACGGAGACGAATATCTCGCATTCCGGCAGGAGGTAGTCGAGAATCTGCTTGAGCTCGCTAACCTTGCCGCCCCGGTTGTTGCGCACGTCGAATATAAAGGCTTTGGCCCCCTGCGCCGCCAGCGCATCGGCCGCTTTGATAAACTCCTCCGCGGCGCTGCTCTCAAAGTTGCTGATCCGAATAAGTCCCACCGACCCCTCCAGCATCTCATAGCTGACGGGGTTTGTATCGATGAGCGCGTACTCGACCTCCGCCTGCCGCCGGCTGCCGTCGGCTCCCAAAAGCTCCAGAAGCACCGTGTCTCCGGGTTCGCCGCCGATCAGGGACGCGCCCTCATACAAGGTCATCCCGGTAATATCGGCGCCGTTGACAGCCAAAATGATATCGCCGGCCCGGATCCCGGCTTTTTCCGCGGGCGAGCCGGCGTAGACGCCGAGCACCGCGATGCCGCCGGTGGCCTCATCCTTCCGGACGGAGACGCCGATGCCGGCGTACTGGTTGTTGGACGCTTGGATGTAGGCCCGGTACTCCTCCGGCGTCAGGTAATACGACCACTGGTCCCCCAGGGCCTCCACGGCGGCGGCCAGGGCGGCCTCCGACACCGCCTTGCTCTCATACTCGCCGACGTACACCGCGTCAATCTTGCGCCGGAGGTCAATGTACGTGCGGATCTCATCAAACAGCGGCGTCCCGACGCCTAAATACAGCCCGACGGCGCCAAGCAGCGCAATACAGGTTAGCGCTGATGCTAAAAGCATCAGCGCTATAAGTGTTTTTATCCCGAATTTCCTGTTCATGTTCTGTCCCGATGTTTTTTAATGCGTCATTCCTTGATCGTATAGTTGCTGAAGTATTGCAGGGGGTTCTGTCTGACGCCGTTGACCGACACCTCAAAGTGCAGGTGCGGTCCGGTGGAGTTGCCGGTGGAGCCGCACTTTCCGATCTGCTGGCCCTGGGTCACGGTCGCCCCTTCCTTGACAAGCCGCGAGCTGAGATGGGCGTACAGCGTCACAACGCCTTTGCCGTGGCTGATGACGATATAGTTGCCGTAAGAGGAGCTGTAGGCCGAGGTGATGACCTTGCCGCTGTCGGCGGCGACGATGCTCGCGCCGTATTTTGCCCCGATGTCGATACCGGTATGCATGCGGTACTCGTGGTATATCGGATGATACCGCCGTCCGTACGTCGAGGTGACAATGGTGCAGGAGGGCGCCGGCCAGATGAGCGTGCCGGTGCCGACAACGGTCTGCGAGGCCTGCATCTCGGCGATTTTTCTGTTGATTTCGGCCTGAATCTGTTTGGCCTCTTCTTCTTCCTGCTTGTACAGGTCCTTGGCCGCGGCGATATCCTCATTTATTTTTTGCAGAAGGGCGCTGGCTTCCTCCTGCTGCCGGACCAGGTCCGCCTGCTTGACCTGCAGCTCCTGCTTTTCGATTTCCTGCTCCGCCTTTGTCTGCTCCAGCGTCGCTTTTGCGGCGGCGGTCGCTTCCTTGGCCGCCTTGAGCTCCTCATACAGCTGTTCCCCGTAGGCCATGATGGAGCTGACCATGTCGATGTTGGACAGCAGCTCGGTGAAGCTGTCGGATTCAAAGATGACGGCGATGTAGGAGATGGTGCCGTTTTCCTCCATGGTCCGCATATTGGCTTTATACTTGGCCCACTGGGCGTCTTCCTTGGCCTGGGCCTCCACCAGCTCCTGTTCCTTGACGAGGATCAGCTGCTCGTATGTTTCAATCTGTTCGGTGATATTATCGATTTCAGCCTGGGTATATGTAATCTGGTCGTCCAGCACCCGCTTCTTCGCCAGCGCTGTGGACTGCTCGTACTCCAGAGAGTTGATTTTGGACTGTATTTCCGATTTCTTCTTTTCGATTTCTTTTTTCTGCTGCTTCAGTTTGTCTATCTGCCCCTGGGTCACCGCCGCGGTGGCGGTAAGGGTGTTGGCGGCGATATAGATTACCGACAGCACCATAGCGGCGGCCATTATAATGGCCACGAAGCGGACAAACCATTTTTTCGTCATGTTACCCCCCACCCCGTCAGACTTTCAGATAATTCTTGATGGCCATGGCGCTGCCGCCGATGCCGACGCCGAAGCCGATCGCCACAAAGACGACAAACATCGGTATCGCCACCATGGAAAACGGAATGGCCGTAATAAAGGACAGCGTGTAGCTTTTCAGGATTAAATCCGATACCAGCGTATAGATGATCCACTGGGCGATATAGGCCGTCAGCGCGCCGATGATGCCGAGGATAAAGCCCTGAAAGATAAAGGGCCAGCGGATAAAGCTGTTGGTCGCCCCGACCATCTTCATAATGGCAACCTCCTCGCGCCGGTCAAAGGTGGCCAGCTTGATGGTATTGGACATGATAAACAGCGAAATGATCAGGAGAATCGCCACCAGCACAAATGAAACGCCGCTGACAATGTTGCGCACGGTGACAAAGCCCTTGGCGATGGTCAGGTTGGCGTTGACCTGGGCGATGCCCTCGATTTGGGCGATGTCGTTTCGCGTCTGCTCGGTCAGCGAAATATCGCGCATATAGACGGCGTACCGGTGGCGCAGGACGCTGGAATCGATCCCTTCAAACAGCGAGGGCTTGTTGTGAAACTTGTTCTTAAAGGCCTCCATGGCCTCGTCGCGGCTGATAAAGGTGGCATATTCCACGTTGGGGATGCTCTCCACCTGCGACTCCAAGGCCCTGGCCTCCTGCTCGGTCAGATTTTCATCCACAAAGGCCAGCACCACATTGTCCTTCTCGAAGCTCTTGATGATGGCGTTGACATTGACCGCCAGAAGGCCAAAGCTGCCCATGATGATGAGACAGGCTACAATGATGCAGACGGACGCAAAGGACATAAAGCCGTGGGCAAAAATGCCGTTGATGCCCTCTTTTATGTAATAACCCGTGTTATTCCTCTTCATAATTGTAATACCCGTCCATTCTGTCGCTGATGATTCTCCCGCCGTCGATGGCGATGACGCGCTTTGAAAACTTGTCCACAAGCGCCTTTTCGTGGGTAACCACCAGTACGGTCGTCCCCAGTTCGTTGATCTTCTGCAGCAGCATCAGAATCTCCAGGCTGCGCGCGGGGTCTAAGTTGCCGGTGGGCTCGTCGGCGATGATTAGGCTTGGATTGTTGACCAGCGCCCGGGCGATGGCAACGCGCTGCTGCTCGCCGCCGGACAGCTCGTAAGGCCGCATTTTTGTCTTTGTCTCAAGCCCCACCAGGTCGAGAACATAGGGAACACGCTTTCGGATCTCCCTGGGGGTCGCTCCGACAGCGTGCATGGCAAAGGCGACATTTTCATATACGGTTTTTTTCGATATCAGGCGGAAATCCTGAAAGATGACGCCCAGGGACCGGCGCAGATACGGCATCTTGCTCATTTTAATGTTGCTGAGATTAAAGCCGTTGACGAGCACCGTCCCGTCGGTGGGGGCTATTTCGCCCGTCAGCAGCTTGATGATGGTGGATTTACCCGAGCCGGAAGGGCCCACCAGAAAGGCGAACTCGCCGGACGCCAACTTCATGTTGACGCCCCGGAGCGCCTTCGTGCCGTTTTCATATACCTTAAATACATCAATAAGTTGAACCATTTTTACCTCTCATGCGCCTTTTTACGGCGCATTGCGCCATTAGTATTTTGTCTCCTGTGAAGTCAGGTATTTCTTAACCATCAGCGCCACCTTGAACACGATGGCGTGGTCAAACTCACGCAGGTCAAGCCCCGTCAGCTTCTTGATCTTCTCAAGCCGGTAAACCAGCGTGTTGCGGTGGACAAACAGCTTTCTGGAGGTCTCGGAGACGTTGAGGTTGTTCTCGAAAAACTTGTTGATCGTATACAGCGTCTCCTGGTCCAGGGACTCGATCGGGTTTTTCTTGAAGACCTCGGAGAGGAACATCTCGCACAGCGTCGTCGGCAGCTGGTAGATCAGCCGGCCGATACCGAGATTCTCGTAGTTGATGATGGTTTTCTCGGTGTCAAACACCTTGCCCACGTCGATGGCGACCTGGGCCTCCTTATAGCGGTCCGCCAGCTCCCGAAGGTGCTTGGCCGGCGTGCCGATGCCGATGACCGTTTTAAGCCCCAGCTCCTCGCTGAGCTTGTGCTCGATGGTCGCGGCCAGCTTCAGGACCTGCTTTGTATCGATCGCGGAGGTGACCTCCTTGATTAAGGCGATGTCCGTCTCGCTGACGGAGATGACGAAATCGTGCTGCCTGTCCGGGAACATGTTCTGAAGCAGCTCGATGGCGGCGACCTCCGCCCGGCCGATCTGGCGAACCACCAGCACAATGCGCGGTACGTCCGTGACGAAATGCAGCTCCTTGGCGCGGACATAAATATCGCCCGGCAGGATGTTGTCCGAGATGATATTTTTGACAAAAGCCGTCTTGTCGTGGTTTTCCTCGTAATAGACCTTGGCCTCAGAGATGGCGATATAGGCCATAATACAGACCGTCTTGGCGAAATCGTCCTCACCGTCTACAAAAACAGCATAATCAAACTGGGCGCCCACGTTCCCCAGCATTTTGAAGGTCCTGCCGAAGCTCTTGACGACCTTGTCGCCCGTATCTTCGGGTGCTGCCGGGAATACGCCGATATTGGAACCGACCAGCGCCAGCTCGCTGCTGGCCACGACGGTCCCATCCGAATCAATAACACCGATCAGCCTTTTTGTCGCTTCCTTCATCTGGACAATGACGCTTTGAAAGATTCTGCTGGACATGAGAATGTCCTCCCCCATCTAGATCATTTTTCGGTCTGACATTTTCGTGATTTTGACCATACTTACAATAGTAACATAATATACTGTAATTCAACAATTTTCAATAGAAAAATCAATGCAGTTTGTTAATTCTTTTAATAATTCGTTATTTTAAAGGCGTTTCTGTGCCAATTATTCACAATCGGCGTCACGACGAGGCCGTCGCCTGTAACTTATTTTTTGACATTGTGATCAAAAGTAACAGACCCGTCAAAGACCATGTCGCGCTCGGAGGGGGTCAGCTCCCGGTATGCCCCGGGCGCCAGGGTTTCATCCAGTTTCAGGCCGCCGACGGCGATACGGCGCAGGCGGGTGACGGGCTTGCCCCGGGCCGCCAGCATGCGCTTGACCTGGTGGTATTTCCCCTCCCGGATGGCGACAAGGGCGGCGCTTGTCGCCCCGGACGAGAGTATTAAAAGCCTTGCGGGCAGGCATTTTAAGCCGTCCCTGAGGACAACGCCGTCGGATAAGGCCTCAACATCCGCCGGGTCCAGCGGACCTTCCGTCTCCGCGTAATACGTCTTGTACACATTTTTCGAGGGAGAGATCACCCGGTGGGCCCAATCGCCGTCGTTTGTCAGCAGGAGCAGGCCCTCCGTGTCCTTGTCCAGCCGCCCGGCCGGGAACAGCCCCATGCGGCTTAAAGGCCCGTCCAATAGCTCCAGCACCGTTTTTTGGTCCCGGTCCTCCGTGGCGGACACGTATCCGGCGGGCTTGTTCATCATCAGGTAACAGTATCTCCGGTAATTGACCGGCGCGCCGTCCACCAGGATCTCCGACAGCGCCGGGTCGACCTTTTCGTCGCCGGCAGCGGCGGCGCGGCCGTTAACGGTGACGCGCCCGTCCCTTATAAGCCGCGCGGCCTCCCTGCGGGAGGCGATGCCGGACTGCGACAGGATTTTATCAAGACGCAACATAGCCATATAGCGCTCCTCGCCCGGGGCGCAGCGCGCCCCGGGCCCTGCTCCTCCGTATTCCGCCGGTTTCACGTATTCTAAGGCTGCGGCCCGGCGCAAAAACAGCCGGCGGGCGCCGGGCGCGTCCATTTTCTCAAGTTGGCGATATCTTGTATCACTACAGGTTATAACTGGGGACAACGGCGAATAAGCTTTAGCAAGCTCAAAATACTGTATAAACCAAGCGGTTATCATTTTGACGGGGTGAACGATATGTTTATTTTCACGGCAAAATTCAACAAAAAGAAGGCTGTTGCCCTGGTGCTGGCACTGGCGGCAATCCTGATTGCCATCGTGCTCATCGCCGGCAGCGGCGACCGGTCTGAAAACAATGCCGCCGAAACGGCCGCGCTCTCCGCAGTCGTCAAGAACAACGAGCAGCGCGTCAATTACCTGAAGGCGCTGGGCTGGGAGGTGGAGCCGACCGTCATGGAGCAGCAGAAAATCGTCATCCCCAGAAGCTTTACCGATGTCTACAAAAAATATAACGAAATTCAGCTGGCTCAGGGGTTTGACCTATCCAAATACGGCGGCGTGGAGGCCATGCGCTATACATACCGCATTCTCAACCATCCCCACGCCACGGGCACCGTCGTGGCCGACATCATCGTCTACAAAAACGAGGTCATCGCCGGCGACATCCAGTCCAACGCATTAGACGGCTTTATGGCGGGCCTGGAGTACCCGCAGACAGACGAACCCGCCGAGCTCTCCGCCGGAGCGGCGGCCGGGCCGGAATCTTCCGATACGCTCACGGCGGAGGAGATACTGACCTCCCCTGACAGCCAGGCCGAAGGCTCCCTGAAGCTGGACGGCGCCGCCTCGGAAGCGCTGCCGGCAGAGGAGGCGGAGGCCTCCCCCGCCTCACAGTGACCGCCGGATACGCGGGCGGAGACATGCATCCAGAGTATAAAGGGCATTGCCGCAAGGCAACGCCCTTTACTCGTTTTTAACTTGTGACGCTTACTCGGCAATGGCGGTGACGACGCCGGAACCGACGGTACGGCCGCCCTCGCGGATGGCGAAACGCAGGCCCTGCTCAATGGCGATGGGGGTGATGAGCTCGACGTTCATGGTGACATGGTCGCCGGGCATGCACATTTCAACGCCCTCCGGCAGGGTGATAACGCCGGTAACGTCCGTGGTGCGGAAATAGAACTGGGGACGGTAGTTGGTGAAGAATGGGGTGTGGCGGCCGCCCTCTTCCTTGGAGAGAACGTAAACCTGGCCCGTAAACTTCGTGTGGGGCTTGATGCTGCCGGGCTTGGCCAGAACCTGGCCGCGCTCGATATCGGTCTTGGCGATACCGCGGAGCAGCGCGCCGATGTTGTCGCCGGCTTCCGCATAATCCAGAAGCTTGCGGAACATCTCGATACCGGTGACGACGGTCTCCTTGGGCTCGTCCATCAGGCCGACGATCTGGACCTTGTCGTTCATGTTGAGCTTACCGCGCTCCACACGGCCGGTGGCGACGGTGCCGCGGCCGGTGATGGTGAAGACGTCCTCGACGGGCATCAGGAACGGCAGGTCGGCCTTGCGGTCCGGGGTGGGGATATAGTTGTCAACGGCATCCATGAGCTCTTTGATGCACGCAAACTCGGGAGCGTTGGGATCGGTGGACTCGGAGCTGAGCGCCTTCAGGCCGCTGCCCTTGATGATCGGAATCTCATCGCCCGGGAACTCGTACTTGGTCAGCAGCTCGCGGACTTCCATTTCAACAAGCTCCAGGAGCTCGGGGTCGTCAACCTGGTCGACCTTGTTGAGGAACACGACGATAGCCGGCACGCCGACCTGACGGGCCAGGAGGATGTGTTCACGGGTCTGGGCCATCGGGCCGTCGGAGGCGGCGATGACGAGGATGGCACCGTCCATCTGCGCGGCGCCGGTGATCATGTTCTTAATATAGTCAGCATGGCCCGGGCAGTCAACATGGGCGTAGTGACGCTTGTCGGTCTCATATTCGACGTGGGCTGTATTGATCGTGATGCCGCGCTCTCTCTCTTCGGGCGCCTTGTCGATGTTGTCGTAGGACTCAAACTTGGCCTTGCCCTGGAGGGACAGGTACTTCGTAATGGCGGCAGTAAGCGTCGTCTTACCATGGTCAACGTGACCAATCGTGCCGATGTTGACATGCGGCTTTGTTCTTTCAAACTTTTGCTTAGCCATGGGGATAAATCCTCCTTACAGTATAGATATAAATAAGTTAGCTCTACCTTGTAATGCCGTATTTTACAGCATTATTCCAAAATAATCAATCTTTATTTTATGCCGGACCTGTTGGTAACCAGTTCCTGCTGAAGATTTTTGGGCAGTTCCACGTAATGGCTGGGCTCCATGGTGTACACGCCGCGGCCCTGGGTGCGGCTGCGCAGGTCGGTGGAGTAGCCGAACATGGTGGACAGCGGGACAAACGAGTTGATCACCGCCGCGCCGCTGCGGGACTCCATGCCGGTGATCTGGCCGCGGCGGGAATTGAGGTCCCCGATGACGTCGCCCATATACTCTTCCGGCACGGTGACGACCACCTTCATGATCGGCTCCAGCAGAACGGGGTCCGCCTTACTCATGGCTTCCTTGAAAGCCATGCTCGCGGCGATCTTGAAGGCCATTTCCGAGGAGTCCACCTCGTGGTAGGAGCCGTCGTACAGCGTGACCTTGACGTCCACCACCTGATAGCCGGCCAGAACGCCCGACATCATCGCGCCCTGGATACCCTGGTCGATGGCGGGGATATATTCCTTCGGAATCGCGCCGCCAACGATTTTGTTGATAAACTCGTAGCCTTTGCCCGACTCGTTGGGCTCGACGATGATCTTGACATGGCCGTACTGGCCCTTGCCGCCCGACTGCCTGGCGTATTTGTGGTCCACATCGGCCGTGCCGCGGATGGTTTCCTTGTAGGAGACCTGCGGCTTGCCCACGTTGGCCTCCACCTTAAACTCCCGAAGCAGCCTGTCGACAATGATCTCCAGATGCAGCTCGCCCATGCCGGCGATGATCGTCTGGCCTGTCTCCTGGTCGGTGTAGGTCCTGAAGGTGGGGTCCTCCTCCGCCAGCTTGGACAGGGCAATGCCCATCTTCTCCTGGCCGGCTTTCGTCTTCGGCTCGATGGCCACGCGGATGACCGGCTCCGGGAATTCCATGGATTCCAGGATGATCGGCGCCTTGTCGCTGCAGAGGGTGTCGCCGGTCGTCGTGTTCTTGAGGCCGACGGCGGCGGCGATATCGCCGGAGTAGACCCGCTCCAGGTCCTCCCGGTGGTTGGCGTGCATCTGGAGCACCCGGCCCAGCCGCTCTCTGTGCCCCTTCGTGGAATTGAGCACCGTGGCGCCGGCTTCGATGGTGCCGGAGTAGACGCGGAAGAACGTGAGACGTCCCACATAGGGGTCGGTCATGATCTTGAACGCCAGCGCGGCAAAGGGGGCGTCGTCGCTGGCGGGGCGCGTGTCCGTCTCGTCCGTCCCCGGAATCGTCCCCTGAATATCGGGGATATCCAAAGGCGACGGCATGAAGTCGACAATGGCGTCGAGCAGCTTCTGCACACCCTTGTTTTTATAGGAACTGCCGCACACGACCGGGATCATCTTGACGGCGATCGTCGCCTTGCGGATGGCCGCCTTGATGGCGTCGACGCTGACTTCCTCGCCTTCAAGGTAGCGTTCGAGGATTTCGTCGTCAAAGTCCGACACGGCTTCCAGGAGCTTTGTGCGGTATTCCTTCGCCAGCTCTTGCATGTCGTCCGGAATCGGCTCGGCCCGCACGTCCTTGCCCAGTTCATCGTAATAGACATAGGCCGTCATCTCAACCAGGTCGACGATACCGCGGAAGTCGGCTTCCTTGCCGATGGGCAGCTGGATGGGTACAGGATTGCATTTGAGTCTGTCCCGGATCATCTGGAGCACGTTGTAAAAATCGGCGCCCATAATGTCCATCTTGTTGACGTAGATCATCCGGGGCACGTTGTAATGGTCGGCCTGACGCCAGACCGTTTCCGACTGCGGCTCGACGCCGCCCTTGGCGCACATGACCGTCACCGACCCGTCCAGCACGCGGAGCGACCGCTCCACCTCGACCGTAAAGTCGACGTGGCCGGGTGTGTCGATGATATTGATGCGGTGATCGTTCCAGAAACACGTTGTCGCTGCGGACGTAATCGTAATGCCGCGTTCCTGCTCCTGCTCCATCCAGTCCATGGTTGCCGAACCTTCGTGGGTCTCGCCGATTTTGTAGGTACGGCCTGTATAGAACAGAATACGCTCCGTTGTTGTGGTCTTTCCCGCATCAATATGAGCCATTATGCCAATGTTGCGCGTTTTTTGCAGAGAATATTGTCTCGGCATATTACTCACTCCTCACTTTTTTAGGTCCCTGGCGAAAAAGACCTGTGCGATTACCAACGGTAATGTGCAAAAGCTCTGTTGGATTCTGCCATGCGGTGGGTATCTTCGCGTTTCTTCACGGCGTTGCCGACATTGTTGGCCGCGTCCATGATTTCGCCAGCAAGGCGCTCTTTCATTGTCTTCTCGTTGCGCGCCCTGGCGTATTGGGTCAGCCAGCGCAGGCCGAGGGTCGTGCGTCTTTCGGGCCTGACCTCAATGGGCACCTGGTAGGTGGCGCCGCCGACACGCCGGGCTTTGACCTCAAGTGACGGCATGATGTTCTCAATCGCCGCTGTAAAGACCTCCAGCGGCGGTTTGCCCGTCTTTTCGCCGATGATGTCAAAGGCGCCGTAAACGACCTTCTGAGCAACGCCCTTTTTGCCGTCGAGCATGACGCTGTTGATCAGCCGCGTCACAAGCACGGAATTGTACAGCGGATCGGGCAAAATCTCTCTTTTCGGTACGTTACCTCTTCTGGGCACAATACTTCCCTCCTTCATATAAAATGATTTCACAGGTACTCCGGGCGCAGAGCCCCGTCGGGGCTGCCCGGTAGGTGCTGACCGCCGAGGCAACATACATTAACATCTAATGTATATATACCTTCGTGGGAAGAATTTGCTGTCGCAGATTCTTACGCACAAAGCGTTATCAGCTTCATTGGTTCGCCGGTCTGCCGGTTATTTCTTTCCGGCTTTCGGCTTCTTGGCGCCGTATTTGGAACGGCCCTGCATGCGCTTGGCCACGCCCTGGGTATCCAGCGTGCCGCGGATAATGTGGTAACGGACGCCGGGCAGGTCCTTGACACGGCCGCCGCGGATCATAACGACGGAGTGCTCCTGCAGGTTGTGCCCGACACCCGGAATGTACGCCGTAACCTCGTAGCCGTTGGTCAAACGGACACGGGCGATTTTCCGCAGCGCCGAGTTGGGCTTTTTGGGCGTCGAGGTTCTCACCGCCGTACACACGCCGCGCTTCTGGGGTGAAGAAAGGTTCGTCTCGACATTCTTGAGCGTGTTGAGACCCTTCTGCATCGCCGGCGACATGGACTTGTAGGTGACCTTCTCTCTGCCCTTTCTGACCAGCTGATTGAATGTGGGCATTGTTTTCCTCCTTTCCCGATTGCTGTTTATTTTTACGAAGCCTGACGGTTTCGTAAAAAACTACGGTAAAATATCGTGCAATGCGCCAAATGGGCGTTGGTTTGCACACAGGTTATTAAGTTACCACAAAACTTTCCGCGCGTCAATATTTTTTGCCGCGGGCACAACAACGTCCCCAGTCTATGCGCGGGGGCCGGCTCTTGTGACGGGCAGGCCGCCCCTTCGGAAGCGGTGTTCCGCGGGGCGGGGTACCCGGCGCGCCCATTACCCGTTTATTTTTAGCTTATTATATCGCGTTGCCCGACCCGATGAGGACCGACAGGTCCACATCGTCTTCGTCGCCGGCCTCGTCCTCGTCGCCGGTGTCCCAGGAGACGTCCCGGCTGTTCTGCTCGAACTTCCGGTACATGGCCAGGCCGCTGCCGGCCGGGACGAGCTTGCCGATGATCACGTTTTCCTTAAGGCCCACAAGCCGGTCAATCTTGCCTTTAATCGCCGCTTCCGTCAGGACCTTGGTGGTCTCCTGGAACGAGGCGGCCGACAGGAAGGATTCCGTCGCTAAGGACGCCTTGGTGATACCCATCAGCAGCTGGATGCAGGTGGCCTTGCGGAGCCCCGTCTCCCCGGCGTCGATCCGTTTCTGGATGGCGTTGTTGGCCCGCTTGAATTCCAGAATGTCCACGGTGGTGCCGGAGAGGAGGTCCGTGTCGCCGCCGTCCTCAATCTTCACCTTGCGGAGCATCTGGCGGACAATGACCTCAATGTGCTTGTCGTTGATTTCAACGCCCTGCTGGCGGTAAACCTTCTGGACCTCGGAGATCAGATACGCCTGGGCCGCCGCCTTCCCGCGGATGCGCATCACGTCATGGGGGTTGAGGGCGCCCTCCGTGAGCATGTCGCCCTTCTGCACGAAATCGCCCGTCTTGACGCGGATGCCCGCCGAGTACGGCGCCTGATAGACCTTGACCTCGCCGTCGTCGGGGTTGGTGATGGTGATGGCGACAACGGCGTTCTTCCGGGTCTCCTCCACCTCCACATGGCCGCTGATTTCCGACAGCAGCGCCATTTTCTTCGGCTTTCGCGCCTCAAACAGCTCCTCAACCCTGGGCAGACCCTGGGTGATGTCGTCGCCGGCGACGCCGCCGGTATGGAAGGTGCGCATCGTCAGCTGGGTGCCCGGTTCGCCGATGGACTGAGCGGCGATGACGCCGACGGCTTCGCCGATGGAGACCGGGTCGCCGGTGGCCAGGTTGATGCCGTAGCATCTGGAGCAGACGCCGCTGTGGGCCTCGCAGTCCAGCACGGTGCGGATCTTGACCTCCTTGATGCCGTGGGCTTCCAGCTTCGCAGCGTCCGAGGACACCAGCATATCGTCCCTCGTGAAGAGAACCTCTCCCGTGCTGGGGTCGACAATATCGTCGGACGGGTAACGGCCGTGAATGGCTTCGCCCAGCGTCTGGGTCATGCCGCTCTTATCCTCCACGGCGCCGACGACGATGCCGTCGTGGGTGCCGCAGTCGTGCTCGCGGATAATAACATCCTGGGAGACGTCCACCAGGCGGCGGGTGAGGTAACCGGAGTCGGCCGTACGCAGGGCCGTGTCGGCCAGGCCCTTGCGGGCGCCGCGGGAGGAGGTGAAGTACTCCAGCACCGTCAGGCCCTCGCGGAAGTTGGCCTTGATGGGGATTTCAATCGTTTTGCCGGCGGTGTTGGCCATCAGGCCGCGCATGCCGGCCAGCTGGCGAATCTGGTTCATGGAGCCGCGGGCGCCGGAGTTTGCCATCATGTAGATGGGGTTGTATTCGTCAAGGGCGTCCTGAAGGGCGTTGGTGACGTCCTTCGTCGTCTTTTCCCACTCCTTGACGACCAGGCGGTACCGCTCGTCGTCGGTGATGAAGCCGCGCTTGTACTGCTGCTCGATGGCCACAACCTTCTTCTCCGTTTCACGGATGAGTTTCTGCTTGGCCTCCGGCACGGTCATGTCGGAAATGGAGATGGTGATGGCGCCTTTTGTGGAGTACTTAAAGCCCAGGGCCTTGATGTTGTCCAATAGCTCTGCGGATTTGGTGAAGCCGTGCTTGGCAATGGCCCGTTTAATGATCTGCTCCAGCTGTTTCTTGCCCGTCTGGAAGCTGACCTCATAGTCGAACATATGCTCCGGGTCGTTTCTGTCCACAAAGCCCAGGTCCTGCGGGATGGGCTCGTTGAAGATGATGCGCCCGACCGTCGTTTCGATGGTCTTGTACTTCATCACGCCGTCAACTTCCCGGGTGACGCGGACCTTAATCGGCGCGTGTATGCCCACATCGCCGGTCTGGTAGGCCATCAGGGCCTCGTTGGGCGACGAGAAGGCTTTGCCGGCGCCTGGCTCGTCGTCCCGGACGATGGTCAGGTAATACGAGCCCAAAATCATGTCCTGGGTGGGTACGGTGACAGGCTGGCCGTCCTTGGGATGCAGGAGGTTGTTGGCCGACAACATGAGAACTCTGGCCTCCGCCTGGGCTTCCGCCGACAGGGGCACGTGGATGGCCATCTGGTCGCCGTCAAAGTCGGCGTTGTACGCCGTACAAACCAGCGGGTGGAGCTTTAACGCGCGCCCTTCGACGAGGATCGGCTCGAAGGCCTGGATACCCAGGCGGTGGAGCGTGGGGGCGCGGTTTAAAAGAACGGGATGTTCTTTAATGACAACCTCGAGAGCGTCCCAGACCTCCGTGACGCCTTTGTCGACCATTTTCTTGGCCGATTTGATGTTGTTGGAAACGCCGTCCTCCACGAGCTTTTTCATGACGAAGGGTCGGAACAGCTCGATGGCCATCTCCTTCGGCACGCCGCACTGGTACAGCTTCAGCTCGGGGCCTACGACGATAACGGACCGTCCGGAGTAGTCCACGCGCTTGCCCAGCAGGTTCTGGCGGAAGCGGCCCTGCTTGCCCTTGAGCATGTCGGACAGGGATTTGAGAGCCCGGGAGTTGGCGCCGGTGACGGCGCGGCCGCGCCGGCCGTTATCGATTAAGGCGTCCACCGCCTCCTGCAGCATGCGCTTCTCGTTGCGGACGATGATGTCCGGCGCATTGAGCTGGATAAGCCGTTTCAGGCGGTTGTTGCGGTTGATGACGCGGCGGTACAGGTCGTTCAGGTCCGAGGTGGCAAACCGGCCGCCGTCCAACTGCACCATGGGCCGGATCTCCGGCGGGATGACGGGCAGCACTTCGATGATCATCCAGGTGGGGTCGTTGCCGGACTGGCGGAAAGCCTCCACCACCTCCAGGCGCTTGACGAGCTTCGCCTTTTTCTGGCCCGTGGCCTCCCTGGCTTCGGCGCGCAGCTGCTCGGAAAATTTTTCGCAGTCGATATCGGCCAAAAGCTCCCGGATGGCTTCCGCGCCCATGCCGGCCTTAAAGTCGTCCTCATATTTTTCCCGCATTTCACGGTACTCTTTTTCAGTGAGGATCTGGTTTTTATGCAGGGGCGTGGAGCCGGGGTCGATGACGATATACGCCGCAAAGTACAGCACCTTTTCAAGAATGCGCGGCGTTAAGTCCAGCAGCAGGCCCATCCGCGACGGGATGCCCTTGAAATACCAGATGTGGCTGACGGGCGCGGCCAGTTCGATATGGCCCATGCGCTCGCGCCGCACCGTCGCTTTGGTGACCTCGACGCCGCAGCGGTCGCAGATCTTGCCTTTGTATCTAATCTTCTTGTATTTGCCGCAGTGGCACTCCCAGTCCTTCGTGGGCCCGAATATCCTCTCGCAGAACAGGCCGTCCCGCTCGGGTTTTAAGGTTCTATAGTTAATAGTCTCCGGCTTTTTGACCTCGCCGTAAGACCAGCTACGTATCATATCGGGTGATGCCAGACCGATTTGAATGGCGTCAAAGGGTGCACAGCTCATTATTTATCCTCCTCTTCATCCGCGAAATCATAGAGGTCGTCCGCATCGTCAAAATCGGCCTCATCCTCAAAATCGGCGATGAAATCATCCGTTTCCTCCAGGTCCACATCCTCGATGCTGTAGCCTTCGGAGACGATCTCGCCCTCGTCGGCGCGGTACAGGCCGCTGTCCCGGATGTTGTCCCGGAAATCGTCATCGTCGTCGTCGCTCTGCAGGTCGATTTTATGCCCGTGCTCGTCCAGCACCCGCACGTCCAGGCACAGCGACTGGAGCTCCTTGACCAGCACCTTGAAGGATTCCGGCACGCCGGGCTTTGGGATATTATGCCCCTTGACGATGGATTCATAAGTCCGCACGCGCCCCGTGACGTCGTCGGATTTGACCGTGAGGATCTCCTGCAGGGTATACGCGGCGCCGTAGGCTTCCAGCGCCCACACCTCCATTTCGCCGAAGCGCTGGCCGCCGAACTGGGCCTTGCCGCCCAGGGGCTGCTGGGTGACCAGGCTGTACGGGCCGGTGGAACGGGCGTGAATTTTATCGTCAACCAGATGGTGCAGTTTCAGGAAGTAAACGTAGCCGACGGTGACGGGGTTGTCAAAGGGTTCGCCGGTGCGCCCGTCGTACAGGATGCTCTTGCCGTCGGGCCGCAGGCCCGCCAGCTCCAGGGCTTCCCGGATCTCCTGCTCGTTGGCGCCGTTGAAGATGGGCGTGGCCACATGCCAGCCTAAAGTTTTAGCCGCATACCCCAGGTGGACCTCCAGCACCTGGCCGATGTTCATACGGGAGGGCACGCCCAGCGGATTGAGAACAATGTCCAGCGGCGTGCCGTCGGGCAGGTACGGCATATCCTCCTTGGGCAGGATGCGGGAGACAACACCCTTGTTGCCGTGGCGGCCGGCCATTTTGTCGCCCACGCTGATCTTGCGCTTCTGGGCGATATAGCAGCGGACGACCATGTTGACGCCTGGATTGAGCTCGTCGCCGTTTTCCCGGGTAAAGACCTTCACGTCCACGACAATGCCACTCTCGCCGTGGGGCACCTTCAGGGAGGTGTCGCGGACTTCCCTGGCCTTCTCGCCGAAAATGGCGCGCAGCAGGCGCTCCTCGGCGGTCAGATCGGTTTCGCCCTTGGGCGTGACCTTGCCCACGAGAATGTCGCCCGCGTGGACCTCGGCGCCGATGCAGATGATGCCGCGCTCGTCCAGATAGCGCAGCGCGTCCTCGCCCACGCCGGGGATATCCCGCGTGATCTCCTCGGGGCCGAGCTTGGTGTCCCGGGCGTCGATCTCGTGCTCCTCGATGTGAATGGAGGTAAACACGTCGTCCATAGCAAGGCGCTCGTTAATGAGGATCGCGTCCTCGTAATTGTAGCCTTCCCAGGTCATAAAGCCCACCAGAATGTTCTTGCCCAGGGCAATTTCACCCTGGCAGGTGGAGGGGCCGTCGGCCAGGATATCGCCTTTTTTGACCCGATCCCGCACGTTTACGATGGGCTTCTGGTTGATGCAGGTGCCCTGGTTGCTGCGGGCAAACTTTGTCAGATGGTAATCCTTGACTTCCCCGCTGTCATAGCGGACGGTGATTTTCGTGGCGGAAACGCCCGTCACCACGCCGTCGCCCTCGGCCAGCACCACGACGGTGGAGTCCACCGCGCACTTGTGCTCGATGCCGGTGGCCACAATCGGCGCCTCCGTTGTTAAAAGCGGCACCGCCTGGCGCTGCATGTTGGCGCCCATGAGGGCGCGGTTGGCGTCGTCGTTTTCCAAAAACGGAATCATGGCCGTGGCGATGGACACCATCATCCGCGGGGAAATATCGATATAGTCCACGCGGTTGCGGTCCACCTCGATGATCTCGTCCCGGTGGCGGCAGGTGATACGCTCGTTGAGCAGGCATCCGTTTTCGTCCAGCGGCTCGGTGGCCTGGGCGATAATATACTGGTCCTCCATGTCCGCCGTCAGGTACTCGATCTGGTCGGTCACCTTGCCGGTGGCCTTGTCGACCTTGCGGTAGGGGGCGATGATAAAGCCGTACTCGTTGACCCGGGCGTAGGACGCCAGGTAGGAAATCAGGCCGATGTTCGGACCTTCCGGCGTCTCGATGGGGCACATGCGCCCGTAGTGGCTGTAGTGGACGTCGCGGACGTCAAAGCTGGCCCGTTCCCTAGACAGACCGCCCGGCCCCAGGGCCGACAGGCGGCGCTTGTGGGTCAGTTCCGCCAGCGGGTTGGTCTGGTCCATGAACTGGCTCAAGGGCGAGGAGCCGAAAAACTCCTTGATGGCGGCCGTCACCGGCCGGATGTTAATCAGGGACTGGGGCGTGATGATATCCAGGTCCTGCAGGGTCATGCGCTCGCGGATCACGCGCTCCATGCGGGAAAAGCCGACCCGGAACTGGTTTTGAAGCAGCTCGCCGACGCTGCGCATGCGCCGGTTGCCCAGATGGTCGATGTCGTCCGGCTCGCCGATATTGTGGGCCAGCCCGCACAGGTAGTTGACGGAGGCAAAAATATCGTCGGGAATGATGTGCTTCGGGATCAGATCGTCAATATGGTCACGGATAGCGTCGCGAAGCTCCTGGCCGCTGTATTGCTCCAGCAGCTTCTTTAAGACCACAAAGCGGACGCGCTCCTTGATGCCGAGCTCCGCCTCGGGGTCGAAGTCCACGAAATGGTTGAGCTTTACCATGCCGTTGCTGAAGACGCGCACTTCTTTCCCGTCAATGGAAAGATAGGCGTCGATAACGCCGCGGTTCTCGATTTCTTCCGCCCGTTCGCGGCTTAACACCTCGCCCGCCTCGGCGATAATTTCGCCGGTCATGGGGTCGGCGATGGGGCGGGACAGCGCATGGCCGCTGATGCGGTTCCACAGGGCCAGCTTCTTATTGAACTTGTAGCGGCCCACCGTGGAAATGTCATAACGCCGGGCGTCAAAGAAGAGGTTGTTTAAAAGCGTCTCGGCGGAATCCACCGTGGGCGGGTCTCCGGGCCGCAGGCGCTTGTACAGCTCCACGAGGGCCTCGTCCCGGCCGCGGCAGGTGTCCTTGTCGAGGGTGGCGACGATGCGCTCGTCGTTGCAGAACATCGCTTTCAGCTGCTCGGCCGTTTCAACGCCGGTTTCGGCCCCGGGGACCGACAGCCAGGTGTACGGCGCCTCCCCCGGGCGGCCCACGGCGCGCAGCAGCCAGGTCACTGGCAGCTTTCTGTTCTTGTCTACGCGGACGTAAAAGTTATCCGAGGCGTCCGTCTCATATTCCAGCCACGCGCCCCGGTACGGGATAACGGTTGTGGCGTAAACGGTCACCGCCGTTTTGGGGTCCGTCTTCTTCTCATAGTAGACGCTGGGCGAGCGGATGATCTGGGAGACCACGACGCGCTCCGCGCCGTTGATGATAAAGGTGCCGGCTTCCGTCATGATCGGGAAGTCGCCCATGAAAATCTCCTGCTCTTTGATCTCCTCGGTCTCACGGTTGCGCAGGCGGACGCTGACCTTTAACGGCGCGGCGTAGGTGGCGTCCCGGGCCTTGCATTCCTCCACGGAATACTTCGGCTTTTCGTCTATATTATAATCAATGAAGGTCAGTTCAAGATTACCCGTATAGTCGGTAATGGCCGCAACATCGCGGAAGACTTCCCTGAGTCCCGTCTCCAGAAACCACTTATAAGAGTCCTTCTGCACCTCCAGTAAATTCGGCATATCCATGATTTCTTCGGTCTTGGCAAAACTCTTTCGGATCGTTTTGCCGTACGCGACGTCCTTCCACATAGACTTCACTCCTCTATTATTATTGCGTGCGGAATTCTGCCCGGGTAATCCGGGTTGTGACACGCCCGGCTGCGTTGTTATTATTTAATTGCTTTTTATTGATTTTCCGTCCCGGTATGATAGAATATAGAAAAAATGATAATGGCGATAGTTCGTCCATTTTAGAGTATAGCAACTTATTTTAACTGAATTTGACCGACCTGTCAAGTTGTTTTTTCGGAGAAATGTAAGTTTCTCCGCTTTTTTTATTTCGCTGGGGTCGCCGTCCTCGGCGACCCGAATGCCCCGACGTTAAATTGGACGCCGTGGACGGCGTCCCCTGCTGTTGCGGACTTATTGTTACCTCCAACATTTTGGCCAAACTTAACAGAATATATTTTTTTATAAAATACCTTGACAGGCGAGGTATTTAGTGCTATGTTATACTCACGATTCCGATATACAACGCTATGAGAGGACGGTGCATCTTCATATTCATACGCATAACGCCGAGACGGCGGTTTACGAACTATCAGCGCTGCCGCGCAGCAGAATGGAGGTTTCTATGTCCATCGCTTCCGATCTCATCCGGGGCCATACCGACGCCATCATACTGGCCAGACTGATGGGCGGCGACAATTACGGTTACGAAATCAACAAGGCAATCCAACAGCGGTCCGGAAGTAAATATGAATTAAAGGAGGCCACGCTCTACTCCGCTTTCCGGCGGCTGGAGCAGGCCGGCTGCATCGAATCCTACTGGGGCGACGAAACGACAGGTGCCCGGCGCCGATATTACCGCATCACGGAAATCGGGCGGGCTGCCTACGAAAACCTGAAAAAAGACTGGAACGCCGCCAAAGAGCTGATCGACAAACTTATTGAATGGGAGGATCAATAAAATGGAAGCACAAATCCGACGGCATGTTGACACCCTTTTTGAAAATACGCCCCCGACGCGCAAGGCTGTGGAACTAAAAGAAGAGATGATCCAGAACCTGACCGAAAAGTACCGGGACCTGATTGACGAGGGCAAATCCCCGGAAGCAGCTTACAATATCACCGTCGCCGGCATCGGCGACGTCAGCGGCCTGCTGGCCGACCTGGAAAAGGAGGGCGTCAGCCCCGACGTTATGGCGGCCGCCCGGGAAAAATCCGCCATGCGGACCGCCATCGCGGTGATGATGTATATCCTGAGCGTCGTGCCGCTGATTGTTTTAAGCGCTCTGGTCCACAACCCCGCCGCCCCGATCATCGGCCTTATTTTCATGTTCGTTTTCATCGCGGCGGCCACCGGCCTTCTCATTTACGACAGCATGACAAAGCCGAAGTACATCAAGCGCGAGGATACCATGGTTGAAGAATTCCGCCAGTGGCAGGCGGAGAGCAAGGATATGAAAAACATGCGCAGCTCCGTCTACGGCGCCATCTGGGCCCTGCTCGCCGCGCTGTACTTCATCATCAGCTTCACAACCGGCGCCTGGCACGTCACCTGGGTGATCTTTATTATCGGCATCGCCGTGCAGGCGATTCTCAATGCGGTGTTCGCGGCCAGAAAACGAGGGTAACATCATGAGTAAAACAAGACTTGTCACCATTATCTGCTGGTGCCTGACGGCCGCCATCCTGATCGGGCTTGTCATCTGGTTTTTGGCCGGCCCCGTCTTCGGCGTCAAAAACGTCGTGCGCATCACAGGCCCCTTCGGCGGCGTTTCCATCCGCAACCTGACCGGCCCGTATGAAGAGGCAGGCTCCTACAGCGTGCCGGCAGACGGCATCAGCGCTCTGGACATCGACTGGACGGCGGGCGCCGTCACCGTCACCCCTTACGACGGCGGCGACATCAAATTCACCGAGTATGCCCAGCGGGCGCTTGACGACCGCGAAAAGCTGGTCTATAAGGTCAGCGGCGATACGCTGGCGATCGATTATACCGCGCCCGGCCTGACCTTCGACATGATTACGAAGAAGCTGGAGGTCTTCGTGCCGAAAGCCCTGGCCGGAAAGCTCGGGGCTCTCTCCGTGGTCGCCACGTCCGCAGACGTCTCCGTCAGCGGCTTTACCGTCGCCAACCTTCATATCGACGAGACCTCCGGCAACACCACGCTGGACGGCATCCGTTCCGATACGGCGGAGGTCAATTCCACCTCCGGCGCCGTTGTCATCCAGGATACGACCGCCGCGGAGCTTCGCGCCAACGCCGTTTCTGGAAACATCCGGCTGACCGGCGTCACCGCCGACAGGCTCACGACCAGCACCACCTCCGGCACCCACATCCTGGACGGCACCTTTAAAAACATCAGCGCCGGCAGCGTCTCCGGCGACATTTGGATCGCCGGCACAGTAGACCCCGACAGGATCACCTGCGGCACAACCTCGGGCGGCATCACCGTCACCATCCCCGGCAACGCCGTCCTGA
>JAJUHI010000010.1 GCA_029267955.1 Sporobacter termitidis
AACCCGGCGCTGCAGTCGCTGTCGGACCAGCTGCTGTCGGCGCTGCTTGAGATGACCTCGAAAAAGGCGACAGACAATAACGAACCCGCCGAGGAGCCCGGTCCGGTTAAGGCCGCGCCCCCCGTCGGCTGGCAGTATGCGGAGATCCCGGCGGCGCTGTTTGTGGACCCCGACATTGCGAAAACCTGCCAGGACGTCGCCAACGCCCTTGTCCGGACGGAGGAGGACCATGTGCTGCTGGCCGTGCCCATCTCCCCGGAGGAGCCCTTTTCCATGATGCCCGTCTTCTGCTTCGGAACCCCCCGTCAAATCGACGGCGGCGAGTACATCGTGTTTAAAATCAAAGACGGTTATCTGACGCTGTAACGGATATATCCGTTGGGAATATCATGGAGAAAAAGAGCCATACTAATAGCCGGGGTATAAGGCTCCGGCATCACTGACCGGAGTACCACTCCGGTCATTTTTACACAACAGGAGGTATTACTTTGGCAAATCTCACATCAAAAGAGCTGTCGGCGCTGGAGGACCAGATCAGCCAGGAGCAGCTTCTGGTAAAGAAATACCAGGCAATGTCCGGTATGTGCACAAACCCGCAAATCAAGCAGTGCCTTACCGACTGCGCCAACAAGCATCAGCAGCACTTTAACTCGCTGATCACATTTTTGCAATAAACGGAGGATGAATCGATGCAAAACCAGACAGCGCAAGGCTATACGGACCAGCAGATTCTGCAGGACTTTTTAATCAGCGAAAAGCACATGACCGACAGCTATAACCTGTACGCCGGCGAGTGCGTCAACCAGCAGCTGCGGACAACCATGCTGGATATTTTAAACGACGTGCATACAATGCAGGCGAACATCTTTTCCACCATGCAGTCCAACGGCTGGTATCAGGTGGAGCCGGCCGAGCAGCAGAAAATCCAGAAGGCGCGGCAAAAATTCCAGCCCGCCACGGCCTCATAAAAAAGCAGAAGAGCAGACAACTGTATGTAAAAGCTGCGTTTGAGAAGAACGCAGCTTTTGTCCTTTCTGCGACTCGGCGCAAAAATTGCGCCGCTCTTAAAAAGCGGCGCAATTTTGTTATGTGAATCCTTAGCTCCAGATGCCCGTAATGTTGTCGATGACCTCGCCGGCGGCCTTCAGCGCCTTGCCGGCGGCGCTCTTGGAGTTTTTGCCGCGGGGCGCTATGACCATCCCAAGGGCGGCCCCTGCCACAACACCGATTGTCATACCCTTCACAAACCCTGTTTTCATCATATGAATTTATCCCCATTCCGCCGCTGCGCCCCGGCTTTCTGAATTTTGTCCGGCCCTTTGCCGGCGCAGGTTCTCCTGCCGGCGCAGATTTAAAACCGGATCGGATTCCGGCCCAAATGGCAGGAGCGTTTCTCCGCAACTAGTATGCGCTTGCTAAAATTTTTTTATTCCATTATAATTGGCCTGTTACAGTTACTGTCAGAAACGAGGACCTTTGCCATGCTGCTGATTAAAAACGGGCGGGTTGTCGACCCGCGTTCGGGCGTCGACCGGTGTCAGGACATCCTCATAAAAGACGGCAAAATCGCTTCGCCTGCGGCTCTGCAGGCAGGCCAGGGGGAAAATCCGCCCGTACGGGAGCTGGACGCGGCGGGCTGCATTGTGGCGCCGGGGCTCGTCGATATGCATGTGCATTTCCGCGACCCGGGCTTTCTTTATAAGGAGACCCTTGAAACCGGCGTCCGCGCCGCCGCCGCCGGCGGCGTCACAACGGTTGTCTGCATGCCCAACACCGCGCCCGTTTTGGACAGCCCGGCGGCGCTCTCGGATTTTCTCCGGCGGGCCCAAAAGGCCGATATCACCGTGCTGGCGTACGGCGCCGTGACGCTGGGTCAGAAGGGCGAGGCCCTGTCAGACGCCGCGGCCTTGAAACAGGCCGGCGCTATCGGCCTGTCCGACGACGGCCAGCCCGTGATGAACGCGGCGCTGCTGCGTGCGGCAATGCGGCGCGCCAAGGCGCTGGGCCTTGTGATCAGCAGCCACTGCGAGGATTATAACCTTGTCAGAAATTACGCCGTCAACGAGGGCGCCGTCTCCGAAAAGCTGGGGATACCGGGCCGGCCGGCCATCGCCGAGGAGCTGATGGTCATGCGGGATATCATGCTCGCCGCCGAGACGGGCGCCAGGGTCCACATCGCCCACGTGAGCACAAAAGGCGCCGTGGACATTATCCGCCGGGCCAAGGCAGCCGGCGCGCCGGTCACGGCGGAAACCTGCCCCCAATACTTCACGCTGACGGAAAACGAGGTGCTCGCCCAGGGCGCCATGGCCAAGGTCAACCCGCCCCTGCGGACGCAGGCCGACGTGGACGCCGTCATCCAGGGGCTTATAGACGGCACGTTGGACGCCATCGCCACCGACCACGCCCCCCACGCCGCCGAGGAAAAGGCGCTGCCGCTAATTGATGCGCCCAGCGGCCTGTCGGGCTTGGAAACCAGCCTGGGCCTTGCGCTGACGGCGCTGTACCACACCGGCCGCCTGACGCTAAGTAGGCTGATCGAACTGATGTCGTCCAATCCCGCGGACATCCTCGGCATCAACAAGGGGCGGCTCGGCGTCGGCGACGACGCGGACCTTGTCATCTTCGACCCCGACGCATCCTGGACCGTGGACCCGGCGCTGTTTCTGTCCAAGGGGCGCAACACGCCCTTTGCGGGCGCCGTCCTGCGCGGCAGGGTCAGGTACACCGTGGCCGGCGGCAGACTGATATACAGTGCCGGCGCGTAAGCATATCAGCATCAGCTTAGGAGGACAGCCATGTCTTTTGATATCCTGCAGGAGAAAATCCTCGCCTTTGAAAACCCCACGGTGGTGGGCCTTGACCCCCTCCCCGATTATGTGCCGGCCCACATTATGGACAAGCACATCACCGAGAAGGGGGAAACCCTGGAGGCCGCGGCGGACGCCTATGCAGAGTACAACCGGGCGCTCATCGACGCCCTCTGCGACATTGTGCCCGCCGTCAAGCCCCAGTCGGCCTATTACGAGCTGTTGGGCCACGCCGGCGTGCGGGCCCTGAAGGAAACGGCCGATTACGCCAAAAGCCGCGGCATGTATGTGATCGGCGATGTCAAGCGGGGCGACATCGGCTCCACCGCCGAGGCGTACAGCGCGGCCTACCTGGGCGACGTCACCATCGGCGGGCGCGCGCTGGCGCCCTTTGATTTTGACGCCGTCACCGTCAACGGCTATCTGGGCTCCGACGGCATCCGGCCCTTCCTGGACACCTGCAAGGCCCGGGACAAGGCCATCTTTGTCCTGGTGAAGACCTCCAACCCCTCCAGCGCGGAGCTGCAGGACCAGCCTGTCGGCGGCCGGAAGCTCTATGACGTGGTCGGCGACCTGATCGCCGAGCTTTCAAAGGATACCCTTGGCCGGTACGGCTTTACCCGCGCCGGCGCGGTGGTGGGCGCAACCTACCCGGAGGAGCTGGCCGCGCTGCGGCGGCGGCTGCCGTCGACGTTTTTCCTGGTGCCCGGTTACGGCGCCCAGGGCGGCAGCGCCCAGGACGTGGCCGGCGCCTTTGACGGCAAGGGCCGCGGCGCTGTGATCAACTCCTCCCGCGCCATCATCTGCGCCTGGAAGAAGACAAACAACAACGGCTATGATTTTGCCGACGCGGCGCGCCGGGAAGCGCTGAACATGAGAGACGCGCTGCGCCGCGCGGCCCGCTTCAATTAAGCTATAATTTAAGGAGGTGATGCCGGCATGTCGTTCATTTCACAGCTTGATGAAACGATCCTGCTTTTTATTCAGGAGCATCTGCGCACCTTCCTATTGACGCCGGTGATGATCTTTTTATCAGATTTGGGCACCGCCGGGATTATCTGGATTGCCCTGGGTCTTCTGCTGCTGGCGTTTAAGAAAACGCGGTTCGGCGGCGTTGCGCTGCTTGTAACCCTGGGCTTGAGCTGGGTGGTCAACGACTGTATTTTCAAGCCGCTATTCCAGCGGCCCCGGCCCTATCTGGCAATCCGGGAGCTTTTGCCGCTGGTCCCGCGGCGCGCCGATTTCAGCTTCCCGTCGGGGCATACGGCGACGTCCTTCGCCTCGGCCTATGCCTTAACGCGCCTTACGGATAAGCGCTGGGCATGGATTTACATCCTGTCCGCCCTCATCGCCTTCTCCCGGATGTACCTGGGGATGCACTACCCGACGGACGTGCTGGGCGGCATGATGATCGGCACCCTGGCGGCGGCGGTCCTGTGCCCGCTGATGGAAACGTATCTCAAGCCGCTGTTTGAAAAAAGCCGAAAGTAGAGGACGGGTGATACCATGCACCGCATCCTGATTGTCGAGGATGACGTTTTAATCGCCGAGACCATAAAAAAGCACCTGGAAGGCTGGGGCTATACAGCGTCGTGCGCTGCTGATTTCAGCGACGTGCTGGCGGATTTTATCGCCTTTGACCCCCATCTGGTGCTGCTGGATATCGGCCTGCCGTTTTTCAACGGCTATCACTGGTGCCGCCAGATACGCGGCGTGTCGAAGGTCCCGGTCATTTTCCTCTCGTCGGCATCTGAGAATATGAACATCGTCATGGCCATGAACATGGGCGGCGACGACTTTATCGCCAAGCCCTTTGACCTGAACGTGCTGACCGCCAAAATCCAGGCGCTGCTGCGGCGCGCCTACGATTTTTCCGTGTCGTCGCAGCTGATGGCCCACCGGGGCGCGGTGCTCAACACCTCGGACGCGACGCTGACCTACGGCGGGAATAAGCTGGAGCTGACGAAAAACGAGTACCGGATTTTACAGCTATTGATGGAAAACCGGGGCAAAACCGTCAGCCGCGACGCGATTATGGCGCGCCTGTGGGAAAACGACAGCTTCGTGGACGACAACGCCCTGACCGTGTCCATCACGCGGCTGCGGCGCAAGCTGGAGGGGGCGGGGCTGGACAACTTCATCGAGACGCGCAAGGGCCTGGGGTATATTATAGCGTAATTTTGCCAGTTTTTTTGTTGGCAGCAGTACATGAAGAGGAGGTTATGGGTCGTGCTTTTAAGCTACGTGCGCCGCCATTACAAAATGGTCCTGCTCCTGCTGCTGTTTACCGCCGTTTTCGCCCTGGTGTTCTCGTTGTATGACCTGCCGGTGGAGGCCGTGCTGTACGCGGCGGTCTTATGCGCCGCAACCGGCCTTGCGATGTTTTTCATCGGCTACGCCCTCTATGTCCGCCGGCACCGCCGGCTCCGGGAGCTCCTGGGCCGCGCGGCGGTCAGCATCGACGAGCTGCCGGAGCCGCGGGATTTTGTGGAAAGGGACTACCAGGAGCTTGTCCGGGTCCTGTTCCGGGAAAAAACGCGCATCGCGTCCGAGGCGGACATCGACAAGCAGGATATGATCGATTACTACACCCTGTGGGTCCATCAAATCAAAACGCCCATCGCCGCCATGCATCTGCTGCTGCAGTCCGGTTCAGAGCAGCCCGACCGGGACACAGCGCTGGCGGCGGAGCTTTTCAAGATCGAGCAGTACGCCGACATGGTCCTGCATTACCTGCGCATCGGCAGCGACACCAAAGACCTGGTGCTCCGGACATGCGCCCTGGACGATGTTGTCCGCAGGTCCCTGCGCAAGTTCGCCCGGCTGTTCATCATGAAAAGGCTGCAGCTGGACTTCCGGGAAAGCGGCCTTGAGGTCCTCACGGATGAAAAGTGGCTGTCCTTTATCATCGACCAGCTTTTGAGCAACGCGCTGAAATACACGCCCTCCGGCACGGTGTCCATCTATGCCGACGGGTACGCGCTGGTCATCGAGGACACCGGCATCGGCATCCGCCCGGAGGATCTGCCGAGAATTTTTGACAAGGGCTATACCGGCTTTAACGGCCGGGAGGATAAAAAATCCACCGGCATCGGGCTGTATTTGTTGAGGCGCGCGGCCGCGCTGTTGGGGCATTCCATCTCCGTGTCCTCCGAGCCGGGACGGGGCACCCGCTTTAAAATCGGGTTCAACCCCGACGCCCTTCCCGTCGAGTAGAAAAGACCGCTGGCAAAGCGAACGGTCTGTCATATACTGTAACGGGGGTGATATATTGTCCTGCGGATTTGGTTTTCCCCGTTTTTCCCGATTCGGCTTCGGTGTCGGCGCCGGTTTCTTCTTTGACCGTGGTTTCCGCCGATTTAACCGCTTCGACCATTTTGGTCGTTTTGATCGTTTCGGGCGTTGTGGTTTCAGTCGATTTGACCGCTGCTGCGACCCATTTTTCCGCTGCAGACGTTTCTTCTGACAACACGACAGGCGGCCCGCTCCGGGCGGGCCGTACATAGCCAAGGTTTCAAAATTGTAAGATTGGGAGCCGAAATGTAAGCCAAAGCTATGGCAGGCGTTTCAGGCTTTTTTTATACTGTAGCCAACCCTTGTTTTGGAGGTATGGCATTGTGACACTGCTTGAGGTCAAGAATCTAAAAAAAATATACACCACCCGTTTCGGCGCCAATCAGGTCACGGCGCTGCAGAACGTCTCCTTTTCCGTGGAGAAGGGGGAGTTTATCGCCATCATGGGCGAATCCGGCTCCGGCAAAACGACGCTCCTCAATCTCCTGGCCGCGCTGGACAAGCCCACCGGCGGCGACGTCCTGCTGGGGGGCGTGAGCCTTCTGTCCATTGGCGAAAAGCAAATTTCGGCGTTCCGGCGCGATAACCTGGGTTTTGTGTTCCAGGACTTTAATCTGCTGGACACATTTTCCGTCAGGGACAACATTTTTCTGCCGCTGGTGCTGGCGGGCAAGCGCTATGACGAGATGGAACAGCGGCTTGCGCCCATTGCCGCCAGGCTCGGCATTGCCGATATCCTGTCAAAATTCCCGTATGAAATCTCCGGCGGACAAAAGCAGCGCGCCGCCATCGCGCGGGCTGTGATCACCCACCCGCAGCTCCTGCTGGCCGACGAGCCGACGGGGGCGCTGGATTCCAAGGCGTCTGAAAGCCTTTTGCATCTCTTCGGCGAGCTCAACCGGGAGGGCCAGACCATCCTGATGGTGACCCACTCCGTCCGGGCGGCCAGCCATGCCGGCCGCGTCCTGTTCCTGCGGGACGGCGAGGTGTTCCACCAGCTGTACAGGGGCGCCATGTCTACAGAGGAGATGTTTGCCAGGATATCGGACACCCTGACGGTCATCGCCTCGGGCGGCGGCCGGACACCGGAGGGCGGCTTGGATGACTAGGAACAGGTTTTTTTACGCCCGGCTGGCCGCCGTCAATCTCCGCAAAAACGGCAGCATTTACCTGCCCTATCTCCTCTCGTGCATTTTCTGCGCGTGCATGTTCTACATCATGCTGTTTATTACCCTCAACACCGGCCTTAATAAAATGCCGGGCGCCGATACCCTGTCCTTCATCCTGCGGCTGGGCGCCACGGTCATCGGCATCTTTTCGGCCATCATCCTTCTGTACACAAACAGCTTCTTGATGAAGCGGCGGAAAAAGGAGATCGGGCTGTATAACATCCTCGGCATGGGCAAGGGCCACATCGCCCGCGTCATGGCCCTGGAAACGGTCTACACGGCGCTTTTTACCTTCGCCGCCGGGCTCCTGTCCGGCATTCTGCTGTCAAAGCTCATGCTGATGCTGCTGTTAAAGCTGCTCCGGTTCCCCGTCCCCTTCGGCTTTGAGATATCGCCTGTCGCCCTGGGCGTCACCGTCGTTGTATTTGCCGGCATTTTCTTCATCACGCTGCTTGTGAACCTGGGCCGCGTCCGCCTGTCAAAGCCCGTGGAGCTCCTGTACGGGGGCAACGTGGGCGAAAAGGAGCCGAAAACAAAGCGGCTTCTGACTGTTATCGGTTTTATCGCCCTGGGCGCCGCTTATATCATCGCCAACGTGACGGAAAACCCGATACAGGCGCTGCTCCTGTTCTTTATTGCGGTTTTGCTGGTTATCCTGGGCACCTACTGCCTTTTCACGGCGGGCAGCATCGCCCTTTTGAAAGCCCTGCGGAAAAACAAGAGGTATTACTATCAGACGAGGCACTTCACCGCCGTCTCCGGCATGATCTACCGCATGAAGCAGAACGCCGTGGGCCTGGGCAACATCTGCATCCTGTCCACCATGGTGCTGGTCATGCTCTCCACCACCGTATCGCTGTACCTGGGCATGGATGACGCCCTGCGCAACCGGTTCCCAAAAAATATTGAGGTGACGGCCTCCCGCGTCACCGCCGGCGACGGGGCCTTGATTGAAGAAACCGTCAGCCGGACCGTCGCCGACGGCGGTTATACCGTATCCGCCGCCTCCAGCTACCGGTATGCGGTCCACACCCTCAGCCGCGACGGCGCGCGCTTTGGCTTTGTCGGCGAGTTTGTCAGCGCCGCCACCGGCGACGCCACCGTGTTCTTTATCCCCCTTGAGGACTACAATAAGCTGATGCGCGCCTCGGAAACCCTTGGTGACGGCGAAGTGATGGTCTATTCGCCCAACGCTACTTTCAGCGGGGACACCGTCCAGTTCGGCGGGCAGGCCTATAAAGTCAAAAAAGTCCTGGACGAGCTGGATATGGACGACCAGTTTACCTTCCTGGTGAATGACGCCTTCTGCTTTGTGGTCCCCGGCGACGCAGCCGTTGAGGATATCTACAACGCGCTCACCGGCGGCGGCCGCGAGTGGCGGGGCTTAAATTACTATTACGGCTTCGACCTTGCGGCGGGCAGCGAAGCCCAGCTGGCGCTGACAGCGGCGCTGCAGGCGGCCTTTGAGGATTTCCGCGGCGCCGGCGGCGCGGACCTGTCCGTCTATGTCACCAGCGCCGAATTGAATAAAAGCATGTTCCTGGACACCTACGGCGGCCTGTTCTTCCTGGGTATCTTTTTAGGCGCGCTGTTTGTGATGGCCACCGTCATCATCATGTACTACAGGCAGATTTCCGAAGGCTACGACGACCAGAAGCGGTTTGACATCATGCAGAAGGTGGGTCTGAGCCGGGAGGAGATCAGGAAAACCATCGTCAGCCAGGTCCTGACGGTCTTCTTCCTGCCCCTTGTGACGGCCGGCATCCATATTGCCGCGGCGTTTCGGATGATCACAAAACTCCTGTTTATTTTAAACCTTACGAACATCCGGCTCTTTGCGCTGTGCACCCTGGGGACCTTTGCGGTCTTTGCCGTCATCTACGCCGCCGTCTACGCCCTGACGGCCCGGGCCTACTACCGGATTGTCAGCACGCAAAACACCATTTGAAAACAGCGGGATTTGTTGGTATGATATCAGGGTATATTAAGGATTAACATCCTGGGATTAACATCCGAAACAATCTTATGAGGGGAGTTATTTCATGCTGACAAAAAGACAAAACCTGCTGGAGACGATCAGGGGCGGCAAGCCGGATCGTTATGTCAACCAATACGAGCCCTTTGCGCTGATGTTCGCCACGCCGATTTCGGCCCAGAACCCGATGCCGGCTTACGGCCAGCATAATGTGGTGGACGCCTGGGGCGTCACCCGGTCCTGGCCGGAGGGCACGCCCGGCGCGTTCCCGGTGCACGACGCCGAGCACGTTGTCATCAAAGACATCGCCCGGTGGCGGGACTATGTGAAGGTCCCGAAAACCGATTTCCCCGCCTCCGCGTGGGAAGCGAGCATTGCCGCCATGGAGAAGATTGATCGAAACGAGTATTTCGCCACGCTGTTTTACGCCCCGGGCATCTTTGAGCAGTGCCATTACCTGATGGAAATCTCCAACTGCCTGCTGGCCTTTTACGAGGAGCCGGAAGCCATGAAGGAGCTCATCGACGTGATCACGGAGTTCCAGCTGCGCCAGGCCGAACAGGTGTGCAAGTATCTCAAGCCGGACGCGCTTTTCCAGCATGACGACTGGGGGACCCAAATTTCCACCTTTATCTCCCCCGACATGTTCGAGGAATTCCTGCTGCCCTCTTATAAAAAGCTCTATGGCTACTACAAGTCCCACGGCGTCGAGATCATCATGCACCACTCCGACTCCTACGCCGCCACCCTTGTCCCCTACATGATCGAGATGGGCATCGACATCTGGCAGGGCGTCATGAAGGGCAACAACATCCCCGAGCTGATTAAAAAATACGGCGGCCAGATTACCTTTATGGGCGGGATCAACTCCGCCGACGTAGACTTCCCGGGCTGGACGCCGGAGATTGTCGCCAAGGAGGTCCGGCGCGCCTGCGAGGAATGCGGCACGCGGTACTTTATCCCCAGCGCCTCCCAGGGTCTGCCCATGAGCAACTACCCCGGCGTTTACGAAGCCCTATCCCGCGAAATCGACAACATGAGCAAGATCATGTTCAAATAAGCGCACAAACTAAGAGGCTGTTGCTCGCCCGCCGTTTTGCAACAGCCTCTTTTTTATCACCGCATTGCATCTTTCATCTACGAGCGATATAATGACAAGCAATAAGGCAGGTGTTTGATTTGTACAACGAGCTATTCACAATCGGCGGCGTCACCGTACACGGCTACGGCCTGATGATCGGCATCGGCGTCATCTGCGCCGTGTTGCTCGCGCAATACAGGGCCGCAAAGCGGGGCCTGTCGGTGGATTTTTTGTATACCCTGGCGCTGTCCGTTTTGATTTTCGGCTTCGTCGGCGCAAAGCTGCTGTTTGCCATTGTGGAGTTCAAGGCGGTTCTGGCCGACCCGATGCTGATTCTCTCCGGCAACGGCTTTGTCATCTACGGGGCCATCCTCGGCGGCGTTGCGGCGATGTTCGTCGCCTGCCGGATTAAAAAGGCCAGCTTCCTTCGTTATTTTGACCTGATCGCGCCGTCCGTGGCGCTGGCGCAGGGCTTCGGGCGGATCGGCTGCTTTCTCGCCGGCTGCTGCTACGGCCGAGAGACCGACAGCGCCTGCGGCATCGTTTTCAAAAACTCGCTGTACGCCCCCAACGGCGTGCGGCTGATCCCGACGCAGCTGATCATGAGCGCGGGCGACTTTCTCATCGCGCTCATTCTCCTGCTGTACGCCCGGCGCGACCGGAAAAAGGGCCGCGTCGGCGGCCTGTACCTGATGCTCTACAGCGCGGGCCGCTTCGCCGTTGAGTTTTTGCGGGGCGACTACCGCGGCAGCGTGGGTTTTTTGTCCACCTCCCAGTTCATCGCCATCCTGACGCTGATTCTGGGCGCCCTGCTGTTTTTCACCAACGTGTTCGCCCGGCAAAAGGCGGAGGACTCCGATGATAACGCCGCTGACGAGGGCGGCGAACCGGGCGATTCCTCCGACGGCGAAAAGCCGGCTGCCGGTGAGGATGAGGATGCAAACGCCGGCGTCGATGAAGACAGCGTTGATGTTGAAGCCGATGGCGTTAGCGAAGACAGCAATAATGATTCCGCCGGCGATGATAACGGCATCGAAAAGGATGGCAACGGCGAATAAGACGCCGCGGCGCACCGCTATTGCTCACTCTCTTGACGTTCACGGACTATCTCAGCGTTCACAAACTATCTCAGTATATATTCCCCCCGGCGTTCCCGCACTCCGCCGGCACTCTCCTGACCACGTCCGCTCGCATCTGGTCAAACCCGTACTCATCGAACCCGCACTCATCTGGTCAGGCCCGCACTCCTTCACTGTCATTCCCGCGAAGGCGGGAATCCAGAAAGGTTATATTATGAAAACATACTATGTTTACATGCTGGCAAACCGGAAAAACGGCACACTTTATATTGGTTTTACTAACAATCTGGAACGACGAATATATGAACATAAAAACCATTTGGTTGCCGGCTTTACGTCAAAATATAATGTCACGAAACTCGTCTGGTTTGAGCAAACAAGTTCTGTCGAGGCTGCTCTAACAAAGGAAAAGCAGCTCAAGAAATGGAATCGATCGTGGAAGATCCGTTTAATCGAGGAGCAAAATCCAGAGTGGAAGGATCTATCGGAAGAATGGATTTCCACTGTAACCGGTGAATGTTATCGTGGATTCCCGCCTTCGCGGGAATGACATGCTTTTTGTGCTATGTTTCTTTATGTCATCGCTGATCGTGACATTTGGATTCCCGCCTCCGCGGGAATGACATGCTTTGGGTGCATCCCCGCCCCTTGTCATTCCCGCGAAGGCGGGAATCCACAAACACGCTTCTATCCTTATCAACCCATACCAATATTGAATAACACCCCGGGCGTTTTTGCTTGATTTTTACTGCCGGCGCCGTACAATGTTATTGAGACTATTGTACGGCGCCGATGCTTTTTACGCATTCTTTCGCCCTATCAATCATTATCAAGGGAGGCAGCAGAATGTATCAGTTCAAGCCGGCAACCGACCGCATCCGGCGCATGCGGGAGCGCATCCGCGACCGGGTCCTCCGCTGCGACGCCGAGCGGGCCGTTATTCTGACGGAAGCCAGTAAGAAATATGAGAACATCGTCCCCGTCATCCGCCGCCCGCTGATGTTCCAGGAGGTGGCCAAAAGGATCACCACGCTGGTGGACGACGACGAGATTATTGTGGGCAGCAAGGGGCCCTATCTCTTCTCCAGCCCGGCTTACCCCGAATGGGGCCGGATGAGCGACTGGATAACGGACGCTGTCAGGAGCGGCGGCTGGACCCTCCGGGAGGACGGCCTGTACCATAACCCGGACAGTGAAGAAATCCGAATCTGCATCAGTGAAGAAGACTGCGCGGCACTGGAGAGCATCCGGGACTGCTGGAAAGACAAAACCGTCGGCGTTACCGCCGACGCCTGGAAGCCGGAGGGTTACGACGAGTTGATACGCATCGGCGTCGCCACCTACGACGAGCGCAGCGGCATGGGTCTCATCGGCCTGTCCGCCGGCCATCTGATCGCCGGCTATCCCAAAATCCTGAAAATGGGCTACAAGGCCATCTGGCAGGAGGCCACCGACTGGCTGGAGGCCCACCGGGGCAACCTGATGGGCGACGACGTCAACAAATACCTGTTCTACAAGTCCGCCCAGATCTCCGCCGAATCGGCCATGATTTTCGTCAAGCGCTACGCCGACGCCGTCCGGGCCAAGGCAGTCGCCTGCGCCGAGCCCGTGCGCCGCGCGGAGCTGGAGTTTATGGCCGACGGCCTTGAAAACCTGTCGGAAAACCCGGCCAGGAACTTCTGGGAGGCCTGCCAGGGCGTTATCATGTACCAGCTTTTAATCACGCTGGAAACGCTGATCCCCTCCCCCTCTTTCGGCCGGTTTGACCAGTATACCTGGCCGTACCTGAAAAAGGACCTGGAGGAGGGCAGGCTTACCCTGGACGAGGCCCAGGAGATTGTGGACGCATTTTTCCTCAAGGCCAACTGCTTCTACGGGGCGGCTCCGGCCAAGATTGTCACCATCACCGGCATCGGCAACACCTATCAGCACACGACCCTGGGCGGCGTGGACCCGGACACCGGCGAGGACGCCACCAACCCCGTCACCTACATGGCGCTGGAAACCATGGGGCGCTTAAAGCTCCACGACCCCACCATCTCCCTGCGCTTTAACAAAAACAGCCCCGACAAGCTGTGGGAGTGCGCCATTGAAACCTCAAAGCTGGTGGGCGGCCTGCCCCTCTACCAGAACGACGAGGTCATCATCCCGGCGCTCATGGCCGAGCGGGGCTTCACCCTCCACGACGCCCGGGATTACGGCATCATCGGCTGCCAGGAGATTGTGAGCTGCGGGCGGGATTTCCCGGCCCCCAACGGCATCTTCCCGCCCCACGCCACCGTCATGTGGGGGTCCATTTTCAACATGGCTATCAACAACGGCATCAACCCCTACAACGGCGAGCAGTGTTCTGTGGCGACGGATTACCTGTACAACATGACCTCCATCGAGCAGGTGCGGGCGGCCGTTGAGAAGCTGGGCCGCTACATCATGAAGCTGTACGTCTCCATCAACAACTACGCCGAGGAGATCGGCTATTACCACCTGACCCAGCCCATGCTCTCCATCTCCATGGAGGGCTGCATGGAATCCGGCAAGGACTGCACCGCCGGCGGCTGCAAGTACAACGGCTACGGCGGCACGGCCACCGGCCTTGCCACCCTGGCCGATTCCCTGACCACCATCAAATACATGTGCTTTGACAAGAAAATTATCACCACGAGAGAGCTGTACGACGCCTGGATCAACAACTGGGAGGGGTATGAGCCCCTGCGCCAGCGGATTTTAAACGAGGTCCCCCACTACGGCAACGCGGACCCCTACGCGGATATGGAGCTCAAATGGTGCGTGGACCTGTATTATCAAATCTGCAGCGAGTGCTACAGCAACCGCTCAAAAAAGTACTCCGCCGGGCTTTACGGCGCCGCCGACCACATCGCCCAGGGCTGGACCACCTTTGCCACCCCCGACGGGCGCAGAACCGGCGAGCCCCTGGCCGACGCCATGTCGCCCGCCCAGTCCCGGGATACAAACGGCCCCACCGCCGTCTTCGTCTCCACCTGCTGCTTTGACCACAAGCGTTTTACCGGCGGCATCGCCCTGAATATCCGGATACATCCGACGGCCCTGTCCCGGGAGGACGGCATTGTAAAGCTGCGGGACATGACAAAGGCCTATTTTGAATCCGGCGGCATGGAGGTCCAGTACAACGTGGTTGACACCGCCACCCTCCGGGCCGCCCAGCTGGAGCCCACCGAATACCGGGACCTGGTCGTCCGCATTGCCGGTTACTCCGCCTACTTTGTGGAGCTGGGCCGCGAGCTGCAAGACGATATCATCGCCAGGCATGAGAATATGATATAAACGTCGCAAAAAGCCGGCAACCGCAATGGTTGCCGGCTTTTTTATGTCGTTTGCTTATTCAACCGGGGCGTGCTCGTCGCTGACGCCGTAGGCTTGCGCCCAGGTTTTGACCTGTTCGTGCAGCCTTTCATGGACGCCGTGCCCGATGACGGTCTCCTCATGCTCCTGGAATTTATCGTAAAGCGCCGCCTGCTGCGCCTCGTCCAGCACCTGATCCGCTATGGCGAACAGGACGTTGTTTTCTTTATCGATATGCGCCGTTAGCAGGTCGCGATACCGCGCCGCCGCCTCGTTGAAGGACTCCACATCCGCGGCAATCAGGGCGAACGTCATCTGGAGGATGTCCCGCCGTCCCTGGTCATGCTCGCCGAGCATAACGCCGATGGGCCCGCCCTCCTTTCGCACGCCCTTTTCCTCCAGCGCCTTGAACAGGTGCGTTTCCTCCTTGCCGTGGTGGCATTTGTCTGCAAAGGTTTTCAGAAACTCCACCAACTCGTGCCGGTACCGGCGCTTTTCGCTGCCGTCGATGTGTGTCTCCTGAATCATTTTATCCAGAATCTTAAGGACGAATAGAATGGTCTCATGCTCTTTCTTCAGGTTCTGTGTTGCTTTGCCCATAACAGCGCCTCCCTTTCATTACCGGTTCCTGATACCATAATTTTACCACGTCGCCGTATATTTGCTGTTGTATTTGCAACACCGAATCCTTAAACCATTCAATGATGAGACCCGGCGGTTTCCCTAGAGCATCCCGATATCCATGGCGGCAAAGAAGCCGGAGTGGACGGCGCCGTCCACCTTGCCGACCCTCTTGCAGTCGCCGGCCAGATACACGGCGGGCGCCTTGTCGTACAGGTCAAAATAGGGCGCGTCGTAAGGCGTCATCCCCGCGGCGTACAGGACGGTATCGCCGGCGGCATTAAACAGCTTGCCGTCCTTTTCATATGTAACGCCGGCATCGGTCACCTCTCTGGCCGCCGCGCCGGTGATGACGCGAAGCCCCAGCTCCTCCACGGTACGCATGAGCCCGGCCCTGTAGCAGAAGCCCGCTTCCGGCGCGTACTCCTCCCGCATTTCCAGAACGGTGACGTTTTTCCCGATGTTTTTAAGGTGGAGCCCCGTCTCGACGCCTACCAGGCCCCCGCCGATGATTACGATGTTTTCCCCGCCGATGCTCCCGGGCTTGAAATAGACGTCCGCGGCGTGGCGGGCCCTGTCGATCCCCCTGACGGGCGGGGTTACCGGCCTGCTGCCGGTGGCGACGATGATGGCCTCCGGCCGGTATTGCGCAACCAGCGCGTCGTCCGCCTCGGTGTTCAGCAGAATACGGACGTTCATCTCACATGCGCGGCGCACGAGATAGTCCTTGTACCGCCGCAGGTCATGCTTGAGGCTGTCGGTATCGGCAAAGCGGAGCATCCCGCCCAGGGCGCCGCTTTTTTCGCAGAGCGTCACCTCATGGCCCCGCCGGGCGGCGGTCACGGCTGCCGTAAGCCCCGCCGGCCCGCCCCCCACGACCAGCACCCGCTTGCGGACATTGGCTTTCGTCATCGTATCGGCAAAGCCGATGCGCGCCTCCCTGCCGATATAGGGGTTGACGCTGCAGACAAAGTGCCGGCTTAAGTTGTCGCTGTCAGTGCAGTTGAGGCACCGCAGGCAGGGCGTGATGCCGTCCGGGCGCCCCTCGGAGGCTTTTTTGACCCAGAAGGGGTCGGCAATCAGCGCTCTGGACAGGGACACGCCGTCGGCCCTGCCGGAAGCGATAATCGCCTCCGCCTGCTCCGGATACAGGATTGAGCCGATGGAGAAGATCGGGATGCGCACCTTCCCCGATTTCTTGATGGCTTCGGCAAAGGGGACGTTTAACCCCAGCGGCCTGTAGGTGGAGGCCATCATGTTGGTCAGGCCGTCTGAGCTGATTTCGGCGAGGTCGACATACGCCTGCGCCTTGGACAAAAAGGTAATGATATCGTCAACGGTGTAGCCGTTTTCCTCCCGCTCGGTGCCGGACAGCCGGAGCATCAATACCCGCGCCGGGCCGATCCGCTCCCGGATTCTCTCGAGCACCATCAGCGGGAAGCGCATCCTGTTCTCCAAACTGCCGCCGTACCGGTCCGTGCGCTTGTTAATAAGGGGCGATAAAAACTGGTTGAATATCCAGCCGTGGGCGGCATGGACGAGCACCGCGTCGAACCCCGCGCGGTAAAAGTAAGCCGCGGCGTCGGCATAGCTATCGGCCACATGCGCCATGTCGCTCTCGTCCATGGCCAGGACCTTCACGCCCATATGGTTGACGGTCTCCACCGGCCCTTTGACGGGGACGGTGTTGAATTCCGGCCGGGCGTTTTGCCCGCCGTGGGTCAGCTCGACGGCGGCCAGAGCGCCGTGCTCATGGACGGCGGCGGCCATCTCGGCGTACAGCGGCAGATTGTCGCGCGTCCACCGGGTCCAGGGGGTGTGGTTGCCGCCGTCGCAGACGGCCACCTCGCCCAGGGTCACCAGAGCCGCGCCGCCCCGGGCCTTGTGCTCCAGGTAGCTGATATAAAAGTCCGTGGGCCGCCCGTCCACGGTGTGAAACAGCATGTTCGGCGCTGACATGATTCTGTTTTTAAAGATCAGGTCCTTGACCTTCAGGGGCTTCATCAGGTTCGGAAACGGCGAAGAAAACAACACGGCCACCCTTTCTAAAATGCATTTTATACCATTAAGGCCATCATACACCGGCGCCGATGGGGCCGTCAACAAAGCGTTTGGCTGTTAATTCCCAGCCGTCCGGTACGGATATAAGCGGCATTCCCGTCAATACTACACAGGAGACAAAGAGATCCCAAAAACGGAGGTTTTAAATCATGATGGACGCCAACACCGAGCTGCTCACATACATTCACCAGAACGCCGAAATGGGCAAGGACACGATTTCTCACCTGATGACGCTGACCAACGACATCGGCTTTAAAACCATGCTGCAGTCCCAGTTTCGCGAGTATAACGCGATCAACAACATATCCGAGAAAAAGCTCCGGGCGCGGCAAAAGGAGGCCCGGGATATAAATCCCGTGACGAAAGCCGCAAGCTACCTGTCGATCAACCTGAACACGCTGACAAACAAAAAGCCGTCCCACCTGTCGGAGATGCTCATTCAGGGCAGCACCATGGGCGTTATCGATATCACAAAGAAAATAAGCGAGTACCAGATGACGGCGGACAAGGACGTTATCGAGCTGGCCGGCGACCTGCTGCGTATCGAGCAGCGCAACATCGACGAATGCAAAAAATATCTATGACCTTGTATATTCAGAGTAAATTTCAGTAAAAAAGAGAGGCTTTGGGCCTCTCTTTTGTTTGCTCTCAGTTAATCGTTATATTGGGCATGGTTTGAATTGAGATCGCCTTGAGCATATTTATACCAATGTACCCTTTACTTTTTCTGCTGATATCGTATGATAGTAGGTAAGCAGCATGTTTGTCTGCACCACAATCATGAGGAGGTTACGCTGATGGTCTGTGTTTTACTGGGAACAGGTTTTGAGGAAATGGAGGCCGTCGCGCCTGTTGATCTGCTGCGCCGGGCCGGTGTCGACGTCAAATTCGCGGGTATCGGCGGCGACCTGATCACCGGCGCCAACGGCATAACGATAAAGGCCGACATCCGCGTCGAGGACGTGAACTCGGAGCTGACGGACATGGTTATCCTGCCCGGCGGCAACAAGGGCGTGGCCAGCATCGGGGCAAGCGGCGCGGCAACGGCGCTGATCCGTAAGGCTTACGAGAACGGCAAATACATCGCCGCCATCTGCGCCGCGCCGACGCTTCTTGGGAAGCTGGGGCTTCTAAACGGCGTTACCGCCGTCTGCTATCCCGGCATGGAGGACGGCATGACCGGCGCGGTGCCGGCCGGAGACGTCAACGTCGTGCAGGACGGCCGGATTATTACCGGACGGGCCCCCGGCGCCTGTATCGACTTCGGGCTCAAGCTCGTCGCCGTTTTGAAGGGGGATAAAGCCGCCGACAACGTCCGGCGCGCCATCGTTTACAGGGCGGAGTGACCATGAACAACGCGGCAGCGTCTGAGAGAAAATCCGGGTTTCTCGTCCTTCTGGCCGTCTATTTCTTTGCCTGTGTCCTGGGCGTGCTGATTTTTCAGCTTTTGAGCGGGAACGCCTTCTACCTCCGTCTGTTCACGGCGGACCTGGCCGCGACGCTGTTTGTGTGGATGATGGGCACCATGCTGGACAATGCGTCCGTCTATGATCCCTATTGGAGCGTGGCTCCCGTTGTCATGCTGATATTGGGCATCCTCCAGCTTCGCGTATTTAATGCCGGCGCCGTCCTGATGACCGCCGTGGTCCTGGTCTGGGGCGTCCGGCTCACGGCGCATTGGTCCACCACCTTCCAGGGCCTAAAGCATCAGGACTGGCGCTACACGCAGCTGCAGGAGCGGTACCCGAAGCTGTGGTTTGTCATCAACCTCTTCGGCATTCACCTGTTTCCAACGGTCGTGGTCTTTTCCGTCCTGGTCCCGGCCTTTGAGTTTATCACGGGTTACACGACCCTGTCGCCCGGGATGATTCTCGGGCTGCTGGTGAGCCTGTTCGCCGTATTTTTGCAGTACACGGCGGACAACCAGATGCGCGCCTTCCGGCGCCGCCCGGAAAACGCCGGCCGTGTCAACCGCGGCGGCTTGTGGAAATATTCCAGGCACCCCAACTACCTAGGCGAGATCCTGATGTGGTGGGGCGTTTTCCTGGCGATGCTCTCCGCCCGGCCGTCCGCGTGGCTCCTCGCCGCCGGGCCGCTTCTCAACACGCTGATGTTCCTTTTCATCAGCATTCCGCTCATGGAAAAGCGCCAGCTGCAGCGCCGGCCCGAGTACGCCGATTACATGAGCCAAACCGGCAAGCTGCTGCCGCGGCTGTCCGGCGGCTTTAGCAAGACCACCAGCCTGTGATATGGCGACAAAGTAAAAAAGCTGCCGATTGCGGCAGCTTTTTGCATCATACCTTGACCACCACGTCGTCAAGGATGCTCTTGAGCTTTTTAAAATCGATGGGCTTGCTGATGTGCATATCGTATCCGGCTTCTTTGGAAAGCTCAAAATCGCCGGCCTGGGCGTAGCCGGACAGGGAGATCAGGCAGGTGTTTTTAAGCTCCTCGATACCCGACAGCGTCCGGGCCACCTGGTAGCCGTCGATATCCGGCAGGCCGATATCGCAGATGACCACATGGGGCCTATGGGCCTTCGCCTTCTCGATCCCTTCCGCGCCGGTAAAGGCCGACTCAACGTCATATCCCAGCAACGTCAGAAACGAGCCGGTCATCTCTATCAGGTCGCGGTTGTCGTCAATCAGCAGGATCGTCAGCGGTCTGGAGGCGGCCGTCTGACACTTTTGCTCACAATTTACCGCTTCCGGCCGGCTGGATGACAGCGGCAGGATAACGGAAAAGGCCGCGCCCTTGTTCAGGCCCTCGCTTTCCGCCGTCACGCGCCCCCCGTGGAGCTCCACAATCCCCTTGACAATGGACAGGCCCAGCCCCAGCCCGCCCTTGTGGTGCCCGGCCTGCAGAAAGGATTTAAACAGCTCCGGCAGAAAGGACGGCTCAATGCCGATACCGTTGTCGCGGACGGTGATAACCGCTTCGCCCTCCCGTTTTTCCGTCGCCAGCGTGACGGTGCCGTTTTTTTCCGTAAATTTATAGGCGTTATGCAGCAGGTTGTCAATCACCTGCGACAGGCGCACCGGGTCCGCCCTGACGTACAGGGGCTCCCCGCAGATGTCGGTTTCAAGGGTGATGTCCTTATCGGAAAACAGCGTCCGGTGGTCCAGGGCGGCCGACTGCGCCAGCGTATTGAGGTCAATGGTCTCCAGCTTGAGCTGTATTTTGTTGTTTGCGATGCGCGTCATGTCCAGCAGGTCGTCCACCAGGTGGCACAGCTGATCCGTCTGCCGCTTGATAATCTCCTTCGGCTTTTTCGTGTCAGGGTTTTGGTCGACGATGTCCAGCATGGACAGGCCGGCCACGATGGCCGCCAAAGGGTTGCGCAGCTCGTGGGAGAGGGCATTGAGAAAAGCGTTTTTATTGCGGTCGGCATCCTCTAATTCCGCTACAAGGCGGCGGGCGTGCTGCTCGCTTTCCCGCAGGGCGATTTCCGCCCGGACGCGGTCCACCTCCGCCCAGGTGCGCGCCGTCGTTTCCTGGATCAGGTCGATCTCCTCGGGCGTCCAGTACCGCGGGGTGGCCTGCTGGACGGTGAAGCTTGCCAGATACCGCCCGTTGCGGATCAGAGGCACCGCAACCCAGGCGCCCAGATGGCGCGCGCGCAGGGTGGGGCGAAGATCGTCGCCGATTCTCGGGTCCGTCTCCATATCATAGACGATGATGTTGCGCCCGGCTTGGTTTTCACTGGCCAGCACGCCGGGGCTGTCAATGGAGTGGAGGCCCAGCAGCGTGCTTTTATCCAGATTGGTGTACGCCCGGTTCACCTGAAAATACTCCGTGCCGTCAATCGTGACCACGTCGCAGTAAAACGCCGTATCCACCCCCAGATACGCGCCGATGAGGCAGGCGGCGGCCTCCTGGATGTCATCGGGGTTGTCCAGAAGCCTCAGAGAATCGCTGAGCTTGAGCATAATCGCCTGCCGCTGCTCGCTCGCCTGCAGGATCTGCTCGGCGCGCTTCTGCTCGGTGGTGTTGCGGAAGAAAACGGCCAGGCCGCCGTTGCGCGTCGGGTACGCGCTGACGTCTCCCCAGAACTGCCGGTCCGGCGAAACAGCCTCCCAGTGGGTTTCCGTCGCCTTTTCCCGCGCTGATTCGTGCATGCTGCGGACCGGCGTCCCTTCGAAGATGGGAAAACAGTCCCAAAAAACCTTCCCCAGCAGCTCTTCCCTTTTACGGTTCCATAAAGCTTCCGAGGCGCGGTTCACAAACACGATACGCCACTGGTGGTCCACAACATAAAACGCATCTGTGATATTGTCCAGTATCTCCTCCATTAAAAGCTCTCTTTCGTTTGATGCCTTATACCGCTCCGGAATATGCCGCCGCTTCCCCGGCATGTGCATCACCCTTTTAAAAAGCACTCGAAATTTAACCATATACTATTATTTGTGAGAGATTTTGTCAACATTTTGTGCAAATATACAAAGAGCGGCCCTGCCTCCCTTCCGGAGGCGGGACCGCCGTGCCGTTTGACGCGCTATTTAAAGAACTCTTTGGAGGCCTTGTCGATCTCCTCCATGACGGCGTCGTAGACGCCGGGATAGATGCTGGCCGGGTCGCCCATGGTGGTGCAGGGGATATAATACTTCGTACCATATTCGCGGCAGGCCCGGAAGACCTCCTCGTGAACGGCCTCTCTCGTCCAGTCCTCCCGGTCCACCTTGCCGTTGTCAATGCCGCCCATGATCGTCAGCTTGCCGCCGTACTTCCTGATGATCTCGGGGATGTTGTTGGTGGACATGCAGCCCTGCCAGACGTCCATGCCCATCTCGATCATATAGGGCACAAGGTTCTCGCCGTAGGAGTCGGAGTGGTGGACGATGATTTCCACGCCGTGGTCCTTGTAATACCCGTAAACCTTCTTGTAGGCCGGGAGAATAAATTCTTCAAACATCGACGGCGAAATAAAGGAGGATATCTGGCTGCCCCAGTCGTCGTGATGGAACAGCGCGTCGGGCTTGATATACTTGCAGATTTCGGCGGCGTACGCCACTTCCCAGTCGGCGATCATGTCGATGATCTCATGCATTTCGTCGGGGTTGGTGTAAAACGCCGTCAGGCAGTTAGAGATCTCCAGCAGGTAGTGGCACTGCTCAAAGATGCCCGGCGCCACAAAGGGCGCGACAAAATACTCGTTCCTGTCGATCTGGGCGACCTGCGCCAGTACCGGCGCCCACTCTTCCTCGGAGAAAACAACGCTCGGCGGCGTGACGTAATCCCTCCAGTGTTCAATATCCTTGATGACAATATGCTCCGCGTCGTGGACGGGGAACGGGCCGGGGGCGTTGTCCGGAAACGCGATTGTGACGCCCCACTTGTTCTTTACCGGGGGGCCGCCTTTGACGACATTGGGGCCGGTGGTGAGAAACGGCGTGTAAACCAGCGCCAGCGCCTCATAACCCTTGACATAGCGGTCGGGCTTGCCGCCCCTGATCGTCTCCATCATGTTCTGTCTTTTTGTGAGCATGGTTCTTTCCTCCTAAGAATTGCGTAAGCAAGGCTTTGAATAGCGTGAGCAAGCATAAAAAATATACGATATTTCTTCTTATCTGATTTTGGGCGGCTTTCTGTAAAGCTCGTCGTTTAGCGCCTTCATGCACCGGTCAACCAGGCTGACAAACGCTTCTTTATCGGGGCGGCCTGTCTTCTTATCGGTCATGACAATGAGGTCCATCACCACATCCTTCGCATCGTCGTCCACCAGCTCCAGAACCTCCAAGGCCTTGTCGTTGACCGCCCTGTACGCGCTGAGCTGGCCGGTTTCCTTCGCTATCCGGCAGGCGTGGGTCAGCGCCGAGTAGGCC
>JAJUHI010000011.1 GCA_029267955.1 Sporobacter termitidis
AGGCGTCCGTAAATTTTGTACGGCAGGATTTTTTCAAACAGGCTGACGCTGATTTTCGTCAGCGGGATGATGTAACCGTCGCTCTTTTTCTGTCCCTCGCTGAGCACCTGGCGCTGTTCGGCCGGCGCCAGGGCCCGTATCTGATCTTCACGCATAAATGCGTGAAAGGTATAGTCGGCCGGGTGGTTGAGGTCGCTTTCGTCATACAAGCGGGCGCTGACACCGGAGGATGCCAGATATTCCGCCACATACTCCGCGGCGGCGCTTTTGCCCGAGCCGGGTAAACCTTCCACGACAAACAGCTTGCTGTTAATGGCGATCACCTTCGTCACTGTTCTGTTGTCATAAAATAGATAAAGCAATGGGCTTAAATTGCGATTATTGCCGCATCTTTCGATTCGGCAGCTTTTCCCACTTTCTCCCTTTTTGGTGCAAAATTTTATATTTTCCATTATATACTGTCCGCCCGGATATCGCAACCAGAAATTTCCCATTTTTTTGGCGCGCGATTTCGCGGCGGCATTGACATCCGCCGCAATTGGGCATAAAATGCCGATTGTCAAATGAGAGAAATACTCGTCGGAGGGCATATGGACATCTTCATTCTGGTGCTGGAGATTATCGGCACCGTCGCCTTCGCCGTGTCGGGCGCCATGACCGGCCTGAAAAAACGGATGGACATTTTCGGCGTTGCCATCCTGGGGTTAACCACCGCCACGGGCGGCGGCGTCATTCGCGATCTCCTGCTGGGCTTAACGCCGCCCGCCACCTTCCAGCACCCGATATACGCCTTTATCGCCACAGGGACGGCCATCCTCGTCTTTATCCCCTTTGTCCACCGGTGGCTGCTGCGCCGCCAGCGCCTGTACGAGACCGTCCTAATCCTGATGGATGCGCTGGGGCTGGGGATTTTCACGGTCATCGGCATCCGGGTGGCCTTCGAGATCTCCGACGACTTCAACAAGTTCCTGCTGGTTTTCGTGGGTCTTGTGACCGGCGTCGGCGGCGGCATCATGCGGGACATTCTGGCCGGCGACACGCCGTTTATCTTCGTGCGCCACGTTTACGCCGTCGCCTCCATTATCGGCGCGCTTGTCTGCATCATCCTCTGGACCATCGCCGGGAACGTCTACGCCATGCTGGCCGGCCTGACGGTCATCGTCGCGATCCGGGTGCTGTCCTTCCGATTCAAATGGAATCTGCCCCGGGCCGCCGGCTTCGAGCAGGCCGAAAAGAAATAAGCCGCCCGGATATAAAAAACCCGCCGTAAGGCGGGTTTTAAACTGTCGAAAAAGCCCTTTTGGCTTCCCCGGCGGGTTGATTTACAGTTGGAGCTTGCCGCCGGAGCCGGCCGCCGCGGGGATGCCGTACTCGGTAGAGAGCATTTGGACAAGCCTTGTGATTTCGCGCTCCCATTCCCCGCGCTCCGGCGGCTGGTAATCGCCCATGGGGTACGGGATACCCAGGGCGTCGTATTTCTCCAGGCCCAGCCGCCGGTACGGAAGCAGCTGATACTGGACGATTTTGCCCTTCAGCGCGTCGCGGATAAAAGCGCCGATGGCGCGGATATTCTCCTCATCGCCGTTATACCCCGGCACTACCGGCGTCCGGATGACTAGCTTTTTACCAAGCTCGACCGCCCGGCGAATGTTCTCCAGAATGCGTTCATTCCCCGCGCCGGTGAATTCCCTGTGCTTTTGGGTGTCCATATGCTTGATATCGGTGATAACAAGGTCTGTAAAGGCGTAAACGGCCTCCATGTGCGCCGTCGGGACATTGAGCGCCGTCTCCACGCAGGTGTGGATACCGGCTTTTTTACAGGCCTCCAGCAGCAGGGCGGCAGCCTCCCACTGCAGGAGGACCTCCCCGCCGGAGAGCGTCACGCCGCCGCCCGTGCGCCGGTAAAAGCTCCGGTCCTGCTCCACGGCTTTGAGCATCTCGTCCACCGTCATCCATTCGCCCCACTGCCGGATGGCGCGGGACGGGCACTCCCCGGCGCAGCGCAGGCAGGTCCGGCACGTATCGTTTTCACGGACAGCCTTTATAATGCCGCCGTCCCCGAACTGGAGCGGCGCGCCCTTTTCCGGGCAGACCTTGAGGCACCGGCCGCACTTTTCCAAAGACAGGCACTTGTCCGGATAGGCGCCAAGCTGCACCTCCGGCCGGAGCGTCTCGGGGTTGGAGCACCACAGGCAGCGCAGGGTGCAGCCGGTAAAAAACAGCTCCGTGCGGACGCCCGGCCCGTCGTGAATGGTGTAGCGCTGTATGTTGCTGACAAGGGCGCAGGGCGCGCCGTCGGCGTTTCGGTGCAGCATGTATACACCGCCTTTCTTTTGGATATAACCATAAACGGCGTGTCCCGCTTTGCCGGCGCCTCGTTTGTCATCTCTTTGACAGCGCCTGGCAAAGCGGGACGCCAGTTTTTTTATTTAATCAAACGACAATTCCGTCCTTCCGATGATGTCGTCCTGCAGGGCCTTGTTCAGCTCCACAAAATAGGCGCTGTAGCCGGCCACGCGCACCAGCAGGTCCCGGTAATTGTCCGGATCTTTCTGCGCGGCCAGGAGCGTTTCCCGGCTCGCCACGGTGAACTGGCTGTGCATGCCCTTGCGGTGGATGTATTCCTCAATCAGGGCGATGAGGCTGTCGCGCCCCGCCTCGCCGGCCAGGGCAGAGGGTGAGAACTTCCAGTTGAGGAGCGTGCCGTTGGTGGCCCGGGCGTGGTCCAGCTTTGTCACCGACCGGAGGATCTCCAGGGGCCCCTTCACATCGTGGGAGCAGCATTTGGTGTGGACGGCGCCCATGCAGTCGGACACCGGCTCAAAAGCGCGCCGGCCGTCCACGGACGCCCACTGGTTCTGGCCGTGGGCCACGTTCACCGTCACCGAGTAGGCTCCCGGCTGGAAAAAGCCGCCGTGGGCGTTGGGACGCCGCTCGATGTGCTTGCACCAGGTGTCCATGGCGAATTTGGTCAGGCTGTCGGCATAATCGTCGTCGTTGCCGTAATGGTGCACCCGGTCGCTGTTGACGTAGGCGTACAGCTCCTCGTACCCCGCCCAGTCGGCGCGGATGGCGTCCAATAGTTCGCGCCCGGTCACGCGCTTTTCGTCAAATACCAGCTGGCGGATGGCGCTCAGCCCGTCCCCCGCCGTGCCGATACCCACGCCCTGGGGCCCGGTAAAGTTGTATTTTGTCCCGCCGGCGGTGACGTCTTTTCCGTTTTCGATGCAGCCGTCCATGAGGATGGAGAGATAGGGCAGCGGCCGCAGGGCCTGGTGGGCAAGGTCCACGGCGTTCAAAAACGCCACCTGCCGGTCGCACCAGTATTTCATCTGCTTGTCATAGGCCTCCAGCACCTGTTCAAAGCTGGTAAAGTCGGCAAGGCTCCCCGTTTTCAGCCCCAGCTGGCCGCCCGCCCCGCCGCACCGCTCCCAGCGGGGGCAGTCGGAGGCGCAGTTGATGCAGCGCCCGTCGTTGATCGCCAGCTCCAGGACCCGGGCGATGTTCATGTGCCCGCAGTCCTTCCAGCCGTAGGACTTGCCGGAGACGTCCGGCTCCACGCAGCCCACCACCTGATAGTCCCGGGCGTCGAAGAGGTCCACATTCGACGAGAGCATGCTGGGGATGGCCACGTCGTCGTTGAAAATCTTCGGCTCGCCGGTGCCCAGACGGATGAGATTGGCGGTTTTGACCTTCAGCTCCCAGGGCGAGCCGGCGTGCAGGCGCACGGCCAGCCAGGGGCACGGAATGCGCACATGGGCGTGGGCGTCCAGCGCCATAAAGGTCAGCTCGTTGGTGCCGTCGCTGCCGTCCTTTTTGATGCCGCCCACGGTGAGGGCCGGGCCGCCGATGCCGCCGTTGCCGAAGGTTTTGATCAATATGTGGTTGCGGAGCTTGTTGAGGTCCCAAATCTTGATGTAAAAGTTTTCAATCAGCTCCTGCATGAACTCGCGGGTGGCCTCGCCTGTTTCGAGATCATGCAGGTAATACGGGTACATATACTGGTCGAAGCGGCCGTAAGAGATGCTGTGGCCGTTACATTCGATGTGGATCATGGTGTTGGCCAGGTTCACCAGCATCAGCGCCTCCCAGAAGGTGCGGGGCGGGTTCTCGCTGATGTGGCGGCAGATGGCGGCGATTTTTAAAAGCTCGCCGGCCCGCTGCTTATCCGGCTCGGCGGAGGCCATCTCCTCCGCCAGGGCGGCGTACCGCAGGATGTGGCGGATGGCGGCGTCCGTTGTGATCAGTGTCGCCCTGTAGAAGGTGTGCCTTTCGATATCCTCCGGCTTTGACAGGTCGCAGGCGTCCATATGCTGCTTTATCAAGCGGCGGATGCCGCCGTAGCCCAGCCGGAACAGGCGCTCGTAGTCAATCCCCAGATGCCCCGCGCCGCAGAAGACGTATGCGTCGGCAAAGAAGACGCCCTTACCCGCGTGGGAGCCCTTGAGCACATCGTCGGTGAGCATGGCGTTGGTGTAATCCTCAATGGTCTTGCCGTCCCAAAAGTCCCGCAGCGCCTCCAGCCGGTCCTGGGTTTCCCGGGTGTAGCTGAAATAGTCGTGGGTGCGCTTGTCGCTGTAATCCATGAGCCCGTCGCGCATCTCATTTACAACCCAGTTTAAACCGAACTCCGGATGCACCGGCGCGCCCTTCTTGTCGCAGCCCAGGCAGCCCACGATCAGCTCGTGGGGGTAGATGTAAATGGGCGTGTTGTCCAGGACATTGGCAATCCCATAGGCGCATTTTAAAATCTGCGGCTCCCCGGGGTGTTCCTTATAGGCCTGGGTGACAAGCTCCGCCCGATCCGGCGAGACAAAGCCGTTCGTGGTCTTCTGGGTCACGGACAGGATTTTGTTGATCCGCTCGAAGGGCGACGGGTTCGGCGTGTTGCCGGAGAGGCCCACGCCCCATTCCTTGTCGAAGGGCTCCACCGCCTGCGGCCGGGTGTCCACCAGTCCGGCGTACTTGTATGTATCCCTGTTTAAGCGGACATTTTCCTCGCTGGTAAGGCAGGTGGCGTTGTTGTTCATGTTAGAGCCTCCTTTTTAGGATGCGGATTTCCGGTTAATTAATACTTCGTCTCCGTAGGAGCCGCCGTCTTCGGCGGCCCGGGGTCCAATACGGCTTATTATCACACCAGCGGCGTCGTCAAGGTCCCGATTCCGTCGATGGTGACCGTGACCACGTCGCCGGGCTTTAGCCAGACGCGGCTGTTTTTCTCCTTGCCCAATATAACGCCGGAGGGCGTACCGGTAAAAATCAAATCGCCCGCGTCCAGCCTGAAATAGCGCGACGCGGTACTGACAATCTCGGCGCAGTTAAAGATCATGCCGGAGGTCACGTCAGACTGTACCAGCGCGCCGTTGACATGGCAGGTGATGGCGTTGTCGGCGCCCGGGTCGAAGCTGTCGGCGGTGACGATCACCGGCCCCGCCGGCCCGAAGTTCGGCAGCGCCTTGCCCGCCAGCCACTGGCTGGAGAGAAACTGGCCGTCCCGGGCGCTGAGGTCGTTGCCGCAGGCGTAGCCGAAGATATGGTCCGCCGCCTGCTCCAGGGGCACGTTCCATGCCCGCTTGCCGATGACGATCACAAGCTCGGCCTCGTAGTCAAAGCACCGCAGCCAGGGGGGCAGGGTGACGCTCTGCCCGCTGGGGGTCAGCGCGTCGTTAAACTTGGAGAAGAAGACGATGTCCTTGGGCGGCTCGCCCCCCGTCTCCTTCGCGTGCTGCTTGTAGTTGAGCCCCACGCAGACGATTTTCTGCGGCTGCGTGATGTTGGCAAAGGTCAGCGTGTCCATATCCAAAACCGGCAGTATTGTATCGGACACCGCGTCCTCAATCCGCCGGCGCAGCGCGGGTCCGCCGGCGATAATGTCGTTCATCGCGCCGGGGAAGCCCAGCGCCGTCAGGTCCACAACACCCCGGTCCGTCAGCACGCCGGTATGGGTGGTATTGTCTTTGTAAAAACTGAGTAATTTCATAAAAGTTCCTCCGGACTAAAATCTCACCGATGCTTTAGCAGGATGTAATTATAAACTTCAACAACAAGCCGAAACAGCGACGAAAAAATAAAAATTACGACGATGACAGCCATATGCGTCGTGTAACCGGAACCGCGTTTTTTAAGGTAAATCACCGTACCGTCGGGCGTCTTTTTAAAACCGTAGTGATTATTCGCATATTTGGCGCCAAAGGTGATCAGCCAAAAATAACCGAATATTGGTAGTACCAAAGCCGTATAACAATATACAGTTTCCTTAAAAAAACGATAAACAGAACGAGACCGATAATATACGCTGTTGTCAGAACGTAAATCGAATAGAGAGTTTTCTTTTGGAACAGTTCGATAAGTTCCGGGTTAAGATCCTTAACCAGGTAGGTATGTTTTTGTTCCGCAGTCATCATTACCCTCCTCTTTAATCCCGTCCCTTTGGGACGCCGCCGCCGGTGACGCCCCATTCTGGCCGCAGCTTTAAAAGGGCTTCAATCTGCGCGTTGGTCATGGGCCGCTCGATGCCCATCATACTGGCGTACATCCTCACCGTGGCGTTATATTCGATGCTCTCCAGCCGGTGCAGCGCCTGCATGACACTGCCGCCCCAAGCCACCGCCCCGTGGTGCTCCAACAGCGCGCCGTTATAATCGCCGACAAAGGGCGCGACGCTGTCGGCCAGCGCGTCCGTCCCCGGCAGGGCGAAGGGCGCCACCGGGATAACCCCCAAAAGCACAACGGCCTCCTGTAAAAGCGCCGTGTCCAGCGGGAGCCCCGCCGCGGCGAAGGCCGCCGATACCGGCGGGTGGGCGTGCACCACGCCCAGGACCTCCGGCGCTTCCTGGTAAATCCTCAGGTGCATCCGGATCTCGGAAGAGGGCTTATAAGTCCCCTCCAGCACGTTCCCCTCCAGGTCCAGCTTGACGAGCATTTCCTCGGTCATAAACCCCTTTGATACGCCGGAGGGCGTGGCCCAGACCGTATTATCGGACACCCGGGCGCTCAAATTGCCGTCATTGGCGGCAACGTAACCCCGCTGATAAAGCCGCCGCCCGGCCTCCAGGATATCGCGCTTTGCCGCCGCGTCGTCCGGATACTTTTGTATGCCCATCCGCCTCGCCTCATTCTCTCAAATCGGATTTTTCATTGGTATTCCAGTGCTTTTTGCATATTTTGAATCATCATTCAACCCGTTATTCTGTAATTTTCTGTCACCTAAAAAAACAGTTTTACTTTTAAAAAATTAATTGAATAATAATTCAATATATTCCGTGTTGTCTTGTCAGTCTTTTTTAAACATTGCCGCCAGGCTCTCCGTATACGGCGGGCGGCAGATCCCCCGCTCGGTGACGATGGCGGTGATCAGGCTATTGTCCGTCACGTCGAAGGCGGGGTTGTAGCAGTTGACCTCCGGCAGCGCCATGGGCGCTGTAAAGTATTTTTCCTTGATCTCCGCCGGGTCCCGCTGCTCGATGACGATATCGTCTCCGGTTTTGCAGGAAAAGTCGATGGTGGAGGAGGGGCAGAAAACGTAAAACGGGATGTCGTAGTGCTTTGCCAGGATGGCAACGCCCAGGGTGCCGATCTTGTTGGCGGTGTCACCGTTTCCGGCCACCCGGTCGCACCCCACGAAAACGGCGTCGATCTTCCCTTCCTTCATGACCGCGGCGGCCATGTTGTCGCAGATGAGCGTGCAGTCGATCCCCGCCCGCGTCAGCTCGTAGGTCGTCAGCCGGGCTCCCTGCAGCAGCGGCCGCGTCTCGTCGCAGTAGGCCCGCAGGGTAATGCCCCGTTCCCTGGCAAGAAAAAACGTGCCGAGGCCGGTGCCGTATTCGGAGGTGGCCAGCGGCCCCGCGTTGCAGTGGGTGAGAATGCAGTCCCCGTCTTTGACAAGGGTGAGGCCATGCTCGGCAATGGCGCGGCACATGTCGATATCTTCCCTGTGGATGGCCAGCGCCTCGTTTTTCAAGGCCTCCAGAATCTCCGGCACGGGCCGCCCGGCATGGCGATGGACGACGGCGTCCATCCGGTCAAGCATCGCCCGCAGGTTTACCGCCGTGGGGCGGGCCGCGTCCAGATACGCCTTGTTGTCCAGAAACTCGGCGTAAAACCCGTCATAATCGGTTTTTTTCGTCTGGGCCGATAAAATGTATATGGCATAAGCGGCAAAAATCCCGATGGCCGGCGCGCCGCGCACCCGCAGGGACCGGATTGCCTCAAAAAGCTCTTCCCTACCGGAGAGCGTCAGATAAACCGTCTCGCCCGGCAGACGGCTCTGGTCGAGAATGACCACCGCGCTGCCGTCGTCGGCCAGGCGCATATTATAGATTTTTGCTATATTACCGCTCATTGCCATAACCTCAACTTATGCCTTATTGTTCCGCTTCGCCTGCCGGCTCTTTTTTACCGGTTCATTATAACACGCCCCGCGCCGGTCAGTCCATATTGCCAGGGGACCTCCGGAGGGGTATAATGGTCACATGCTACTAATTTTTTTAGATAAACGGAGGGGTATTCAATGGATAAGCAGCACAAAATTGACCACGCCGTCCAGAAGGCGCGGGAAGCCATTATCCGGGACGACATCTGCGCGCGCAGCGTCCTGATCGGGCTCCAGGAAATCTACGACGAGATCCCGGATGAAATGGTCACCGCCTCCCTCTCCCTGGCCGGCGGGACGGGCAGCGCCTCCGGCTCCTGCGGGGCCTATTGCTGCGGCCTGCTGGCCGTGGGCCTCAAGTACAACGCGCCGCTGGAGGAAGAGCTCCGGAATCCGGCCGTAAAGCAGCGGGGCGCGGCCAAGTACCGCGAGTACCGGGACCGTTTCATGAAGGAAATGGGGACCGTTCTGTGTCCAAAGATTCAGGAAAAGCTCTTTGGCCGGGCGTATGACCTCATTGATAATGAGGATCACGAAGCGTTTCTGTCGGTTCCAGGCCATCAGGAAAAATGCGCCGAGGCCGTCGCCGCGGCGACGCGCATCGCCGCCGAGATGATACTGGAAGACGAGAACTAGGAGCTTATCATGACGGCAGCCCAACAAAACCTTACATACAGCCGGGAGCTTAACGACCTGCTGCAGCTTAAGTGTGAGCCCGTTGCCATCAAAATGGTCACGGATGACACGCAGGTGCCCGACAGCGCCATCCGGCCCATGCGGGACCTTAAAAAGCACATGGCGCTGTGCCAGGCCTTTACCATGGCGCGCCGGGACGGGAAAACCATCTACATGGAAAAAGGGGACCACTGGTGCTGGAACCCGCTCATCGGGCTGGGGCATGTGGACTGTCCGGAGGGCTCCGAGTCCTTTAACGTCATCTGCAGCGTTCTCGGCATCGTGGACCCGGAGGCCTCCCGGGCGTTTTTCGCGAAATTCCCGCGCTTTGCGCCCCATTCCTACAAGGGCATCCTCGTCGCCCCGCTCTCGGACTGCCCCGTTGAACCGGACATCGTGATGGTGTACGTCAACAACGCCCGGCTGAGAACGCTGGTCTGGGCTGTCAAAAACAAGACCGGCAAGCTGGTGGAGACCCAGCTGGACGCCATTGACTCCTGCGTCTACTGCATCGTGACGCCCATGCTCACCGGCGAATACCGGGTGACCCTGCCGGACATGGGCGAGTATGAACGCGCCATGGCCGGCGAGGACGAAGTCATCTTCTCCATCCCGTGGCGCCGCATGGAGGAGCTTTTACCCATGCTCCGCAGCATGCATGGCTATGGCATGGGCTACAAGCCCCCGCCGCATATAAAGGATATGGAGCTGGACTTCAAGCGGCCGCCCTTTTACAACACCCTGTTTGAGATGTGGGGCCTTGACAAGGGCGAGGACTGGGACTTTAAGTAACTGCGCACAGCGCAACCGGCATAAAACCGGCGGGGCGGATACGGGCGGCTTCCAAAATGTGGCCGCCTCCGCCCCGCTTTGGTACGCTGCCTGCCGCCCTGCCCCCTGCCCGCACTTTCCGCTTGAAACCGGCGGTGTTGTATTGTATAATGGCAAAGCCTTATCCGGGTGTGGCGCAGTTTGGTAGCGCACTTGCTTTGGGAGCAAGGGGCCGCTGGTTCAAATCCAGTCACCCGGACCATTACTGGACGCCAGTTTTGATACATAGGTATCACAATGGCTGTCCAGTTCATTTTTTATTTGCAAGGGGTTTCCCTACAAGAATGTGAACTATTGCCCAATACGTCGGAATCATTGCCCGCCGTTCATACCGTGGCCAAAAAGGAATGGCGCGCCGGCGGATACGTCCTTGTCACCCGGCTGGAATCATAATATAATTGCCACAAATAATGAATATTGGAGGATTGTGGCTATGTTCTTCACCGAATTCAATCCCATGACCGAAGCGGAAGTAGATAAAAAAATCGCCGCCAATCCCAAAGCGGAGGGCCCGGCGTGCGACCGCCTGGCCGGCTGGTCCTTCACAGCCCGGCTTGAGGGCGAGTTTGCCCCCAGCCAGCTGGAGTACAAAATTCATGACGCGGGCAGGCTGACCGTCATCGAAAACGGCGCCAGCTATGACGCCCCCTATTCTGCCATCGAGCTGGGGCGCGTCGTCCTGCTCACCCACCTGATCCCGGGCACGTCCCGCGGCTGGCATCTTGTGATCGACACCAGGACCTATGCCCTGACCGCCTTTGAAACCTGGTTCGGTATCGAGGTCCCCGTGGGGGGCGACCTGTTCGGCATGCGGCAGCCCACCGGGACGCGGAAGATTCCCCGGGAAATTCAGCGGCATTATCATTTCGGCTGGGCGGACACGGGCTCAAACGAGAAGCCGGAGAAGCTGCATACCACAACCAACCGCATAGAAGGCCGCGGCCTGCACTGGCAGTTTGACAACGGCTACGAGCTTTTAACCTTCTTCCCCAGCGTCGTCTGCTCCACGCTGGTGGAACTGAGCGACCCCCAGGGCGGCATCACCATGACAAACCCCTCGGATTACTTGAAGATTGACGACGAGTATTACATATACGCCCGCTGGGAAGTGGAGTTCAGCGGCAAAATGTGGATTGAGGTCCTCAACTTCTTCGACAAGAAGGCCGCTGGCGTCGAATTCGGCTTCGGGGCCGACGACGAGCTGACCTACCGGCTGCACACGGCGACGCTGGAGATCACCGGCGACGCGGCCCATCTGGAAAAGATCACCACCTTCGGCGACAAGACGCCGCCCATGGCCATGCTCAAGGGCAAGGGCGCCCGGTATGCCTACCGCCCGCGGGATATCGACCTGCCCATGACGAAGGAGGAAGCCCACCGGCACGCCAGAGAAACACAGCGCATCTTTGAGTTCGGCGGGCCGAATATCATGGCCAGCGGCAACAACCTGCCCTTCTCCGACTATCTGGTGGGCAAAAAGTTCAAGGTCAGGCTCGACGGTGAAAAGCATACGGCCGCGCCCTGGGCCGGTACGGGCCAGCCGGTCTACGAATACGATGTTATCAGCAAGGATAAGCTGAGATGGCGCATGGAGGGCGGCCAATGGCAGGAGGAGAAATACGTCGCCTTTGAGCCGTCAAAGAACCTGATTTTCTTCTCCCACATGCTCACGGGAGACCCGGACTTTGCCAACGTGGCGCAGGCGGTGGACTTTGACAACGGGCTTGCCACCACCGTCCGGGCGCAGATCGGCAGCTGGCGCAGCGAGTGGGAGATCGGCGCTTACGCCAAGTTCGGCGTGCTGGAATACGGCGATATCGTCCCGCCCTTCGCCCGCCGCCACCACTTCACCACCGACCTGGTGGGCAAGTGCTACGCCTGGGCGTACAGCGACACGATGAGTTCCATCCACGTCTACTCCTCGCCCGAGAGCTACAGCTGGACCATCTTCCAGGACGACAACAGCGGCGGCGCCACCTGGAGCAGCCCCTGCTTTTTCATCAAGCTCCGGGAAGACGCGTACATGTTCCAGTGGGTGGAAGAAAAATGCAACGGCAGCCAGGGTCTGGTGGTGTTCAACCCCCACCTGCTGCACGACAGCGGCTTCTTCTTCGGCGTGAGCCACATGGGGCTGAGCCTGAACATCACCGGCGCTTTCGCCCGGGACCTGGGCCGGTTCAACATCATGAAGTATTACGATAAAAAAGCCAATCTGTAAGAGTGAAAAGAAAACGAGAGGACCGGGTGACCCCCGGTCCTCTCAGATTGTAGACAAAACCGAATTTGGGACTGTCCTCCGTGGCGGGAAGGGCTTGCGCAGCAAGGCTTTCCCGCCGGAGGGAGTTACAGGCGGCGCGTCTGGGAAGCCGCGCCCTACAAGATCACGGAGGATGTTTCGTCAGTTGCAGTAGGGGCCGCCGTCCTCGGCGGCCCGCATATCGACGGGGTAATCGGGTCGCCGAAGACGGCGACCCCTACGTACTTAGGAATCCGCTTACACACGGCAAGGGCAGCCCTTGCCCGACGTTCTACTGCTTTTCCAGCTTTACGCCCCCTGCCGCCTTGCCGCGCACCATGGAGGCGAAGACGCCCAGTACGCACAGGACGGCAAAGATGATAAAGGCAATCTTAAAGCTGACCATCAGCTGCTCCACGTAGCCCGGGGAGCCGATGGACAGGCCGCGCATGATCACCGAGGTAATGAGCGCCACAATGGCCATGCTCACAGACTGCCCCAGAAGGCGCATATTGCTCATCAGCGAGGAGGCCACGCCATAGAGCGTCTTGTCCACAGAGCCCATGACGGCGTTTGTGTTGGGCGAGGCGAACAGGGCAAACCCCAGGCCGATAAACGCCAGATTGGCAACGATGAGCGCCAGCGGGGTCCCGGTGCTGAGGAAGATGAAGAAGAACAGGCCCAGGGCCGAGATGCCCATGCCAAGGGACGCTAAAATCGCGGGCTTAATTTTGTCCGACAGCATCCCTGTCACCGGAGACAACACCGCCATGATGACCGGCTGCACCAGCAGGACAAGCCCGGAGACGGCCGTATCGATGCCGAGGGCCGTCTGCAGGTACAGCGACATCACATAGGCCAGGGCAAAAGTGGCGCTGTAATTAATGAGGGTCGCCAGATTGGCGAAGGCGAAGGGCTTGTTCTGGGCGATGGCGGTTACGGGAATCAGCGGGCTCCTGTAGCGCTTTTCGTACACGATAAAAGCCGCCAGCAATGTAACGCCCGCGATGAAGCAGGCCTGATAGAGAAAGCCGGCGGTCAGGTCGCTTAAGCCGAACAGCACGAGCGCCTGGGCGGCAACGCACAGCACGGCGCCCCACCTGTCCAGGGAACCGGCGGCGCCTGTCCACTCGCCCTTGAGCTTCCAAAGGGTTAAGACGATGACGATGGCCGCCAGCAGAAAATTAAAATAGAAGATGCCCCGCCAGGAGAGGGCGCTGGTGATCAGGCCCCCCAAAACGGGGCCGGAGGACAGGCCGATGTAGGTGGCGGCGGAGTTTAACCCCAGGGCCTTGCCCCTGGACTGGGGCGGCACCACGGAGGTTAAAATCGCCATGGCGGTGCTGAAGATCATGGCGCTGGCAACACCCTGCAAAATTCTGAAGATTACCAACATAATCAGAGACGGCGCCAGCGCGCAGCCCAGCGAGGCCGCCGCTAAAAAAAACATACCGATAAGGAATATTTTCTTCCGCCCGAACAGGTCCGCCAGCCGCCCGAAGGGCAGAAGAAAGGCGGCGGAGGACAGCAGAAAGCCGGACACCACCCAGTTGAGCAGACTCAGGCCGCCGGCAAATTCCGCGCCGATGGCGGGGATGGCGATGTTGATGGCGTTGGCCATAAAGGGCGTGATAAAGGACGCAATCATGACGATTGCCATGATGAGTTTCGTCTGAGCAGTGCTTTTTTCCATTGTACAACCTCCCTCAATGACACCACTATATTGTGCCGCCGGCCCCATGTCAACATTTGTGATAAAAGCGGCAATTTCTCTTTCTTAATTTCAAATTTCTGTTATACTGTCATCAGACTCAGACAGAAACGGAGAGAGAGACTTATGGGTTTTGGGCCTTTTGACGGGTTCGGCGCGATGTTCACCATCGTCCCCGTTTTCATCGGCATTGTCTTTGTCATCATGGTCGTCACGATCATCGCCAATGCCGTCCGGGGGGCTAAGCAGTGGAAAAGAAACAACGATTCCCCCGTTCTCACGGTGGACGCGGTTGTTGTGGCCAAGCGGACCGACGTGAGCCATCACCATCACACGGCGGGGACAGACAACACCATGCACCACACCACGTCCTCCACCTTCTACTATGTCACCTTCCAGGTGCCCAGCGGCGACCGCATGGAATTTGCGGTCCGGGGTACGGAATACGGCATGCTGGCGGAAGGGGATTCGGGCAAGCTCACCTTCCAGGGCACCCGCTACCTGGGCTTTGAGCGCATCGTGGCATAACAGTTTTTGCATGTACCCGCAGTCGCCGGACGGGACAGATACCGGCCTTTAAAGGGGGGCCGGTTACCGCGATAACCCTCTTGCATACCGGTTTTAAAACCTTATCTTGACAAGTCTTCAATATGAGTGATACGCTGAGAACAAACCAAATGTGGAGGTTTATGCGAATGACTAAAAAAGAAGCCTTTATGTCCGCTTTGCGCAACGACCAGCCGCCGAAGTGGATGGGTCACGCTTTCGATGCGTTCCCGCAGGAAGTCGTGTTCGGACCCAAAGGACCCGAGGTACTGTTCCACGCCATTATCGACCCCATTTCCATCTGGGACATCCTCCAGTTCTCCGGCGAATGCTACAAGGATAACTGGGGAGTCACCCACCGCTACATCGTCGGTGTCGACCCCGGCATCATTCCGCTGACCGATACGAAAAACCAGGTCATCAAGGATATGGAGCACTGGCGCGATTATGTCAAGTTCCCCGAGATTCCGAAGGATCTGGACTGGTCTTACGCCCAGGCACAGTGCAAGGCCGCCCACGAGCGCGGCGAGCTTGTCATGGTGCCCACCTTCCGCGGCCTGTTCGAGCGTTTTCATTCGCTGCGTGCCTTTGAGTGCGTCATGGAAGACCTCGTGCTGTACCCCGACGAGTGCGAAGAGTTCTTCGACGCCTACACCGACTGGAAGCTGGAGGTTGTCAAGCAGCTGATCGACAATCTGGAGATCGACATGATCCACAGCCACGACGACCTTGGCGCGAAGGAAAAGCTCTTCTTCTCGCCGCAGATCTTCCGCGACATGCTCAAACCCCGCTACAAGAAGATTTACGATTACTGTCACAGCCGCGGCGTGCTCGTGCAGCACCACTGCGACAGCTACATAACCCCCTTCGCCGTCGAGTTTGCGGAGATGGGCGTGGATATGTGGCAGGGTGCGCTGCCGTCCAACGACATCGTGAAAATCCAGAAGGAGTTAAACGAAAGAGGCCTCAACATGCTGCTCATGGGCGGCCTGGAGGCGGCGATCATCGACAACGAGTTTGCCACCGAGGAGGAGATTCGCGCCGAGGTCAGAAGAGCCATCGACACCTACGGCCCGGGCGGACATTTCCTCCCCTGCATCGGCTCCATCAACTGCCTGTACGAGAAGAACGAAGCGATTGCCATCGACGAGATGAACCGCTACGGCGCCGAGTGGGTTGCCAAGCAAAACGCGAAATAAATAATCCAACATATGATCAAAACCCCTGCCGATAAAACGGCGGGGGTTTTTCTTTTCTGCCCTGTTCGGGTAATGGTTTGGTGCGCTTACATCACGAGGAGGCCGCCGACGCGGTGGAGGCGGCGGAAGCGGCGGCGGCAGCGGCCAGGGCGGCCTGCTGGGCGATGAGGAGGTTGGTGATGCTGGTGGCCAGCGCCGCCGAGGCGATATCGTCATGCAGCCGGTCCGCCTGGGTATAGGCCGTCAGCGCCGCGGAAAACAGCGCCAGCTCCTGTCTTGAAAACGACCAGGCGGAAAAGCCCCTCTGGGTGCGCAGGTATTCAAAGGTATCGGCGATTACCCGGGCGGTGTTCTCGGCCGTGTCCGGCAGCAGCGCCAGGACGCCCAGCACCGGCAGCATGTACCGGTTTTCCATTTTCATGCCGGCGCGGCGGAGCGCCGCCCGCAGCGCCAAAAGCTGCGGCACGGACGCCTCGGTCCGGTCCCCCAGGACCAGCACCTGCGCCAGCGCCTGTACGCCGTTGGCGGAAGAAAATTCCGGTTTGAGCGCCGTGTACAGCCGCTCCATGCGGTCCAGTCCCGCGGCCGCCTCCACATCCGACAGGCCCAGCATGGCGGCAAAAATACAGTCGTCGCTGCCCGTCACCAGCGGATGCCGCGCCTTCATGCCCTCGTAAAAGGACCGCGCCCGCGTCACAACGGTCTGGAAACGGTCCTCCGGCGCCGTCGAAGCGACCTGAAAGGCGGCCGTAACGAGAAAGTCCGACGCGCGGAACCCGGCCTGCTTGAGCAGCTTGTAGACCGCAACGGTGTCCGAAAAGCGCTTTGCCCTGTCCTCCGGCGCCGCCAGTGACAGCATGGCGGCGATGCTCAGGGCGTTGTTGCCCCGGAACATGGAGAAAAGCCCGGTGCCGGCCCTGAGCAGGTCCAGGCTCTCCCTGATGGCCTCAACGTCGACGGTCCTGTCCCGGGCGGTGTAATACAGGGCCGCCATATGCTTCATCATGGCGCTGTGCCACGCAAAGCGCCGCCTGATGCATTGCACGTTTGAAACAAACAGGTTCAGCCGGTTAACGTGTTCTTCCGTCATCCGTTCCACCTCATTTTTATATATGTTGGTTGTCATTTATCCGATGCCCGCGTCAATAAACGCCAGCAGCCGACGCGCGGCGGCCCGTTCGTTATCCGCAAGGGCCCCATCTTCTGCCAGCGCCCGGGTTTGGGAAATGGCGTCTTTCGCCTCTTCTCTGTAGCCGTAATCGCAGTCGTACGCGATAAAACCGCAAATCAAGTCCGCCTGATCATCATCCAATTGCGCCAGGCACTTCACCATGGCTTCGGGCTCCGCCCTGAATATCTTTCCCACAACGCCGGCGTACCCCTCTGAAAAGGCCCCGTCCAGCCCGCGGGTGGCCCGCAGGAGGCGGAGGATATCCGCCTGGTCGGTGATGTCAAGGCCGTAGAGCCAGCCGATGAGCGCCGGCGCGTCCTCGAAACGCAGGCCGTACAGCCGCCAGTTGATATCGGGTAAGAGCTCCAGGATACGCGGCACATCCGGCCGGCCCGCCGTCGTGTCGTTTAAAAGGCGGTGAATCGTCTCCTCCGTCTGCGTATCCGTGGCCAGATGCTTGTCAATATTGCCGTAATCAACCGGGAAGGTATTAACATTATCTACAGCATACCGCTCCTGCCCTGGTGCGCCGAGGCTCATTTCAATGCAGGTGATCCATTTGGTCTCCAGATCCCCGGCGATGTAAAAGAGGATGTACGGCCCGTCTTCTTCCCCGCCCGTATAAAAATATAAAGCTCGTCGTAGACATACCGGCAGACGCCAAAGTCGCCGCGGACGCTCCCCGGGTCCGGCTGAAAGACAAGGCCCTCGTCATAGGCCGTCAGCAGGCTCTCCAGCGTATCGCCCCTTTTAATGCCCCGGGGCGTTTCAAACACCGGCGACGTGGTCTGGAGCGACCGGAGGGTCTGGGTACCCGTCTGCTCGTCGGTGGTGTAGTAAAGACAGAGCTCAAAACCGTCCACATTATAGGTCACAAGCCCCGGCTGCGCCGACTGCGGGGCGTAGCCGACCTTTTTGCCCCAGGGAAAGACGCCCGTCTGAACGCCGAGGGTGAAACGCAGCTCGGCGCTAGTGTCCCTGCTCAGGAGCGAAAACTCCGATAAATCCGACACCGCCGCCGTGTCGGTCACCGGCGGCAGGGACGGTACCACAACATCCGGCGGCGCGGCGCCGCCGGTAACCGCCGGTTCGTCATACCGCGTCTTTAAGGCGCAGGCCGCGGTCAGCAGCATCAGCAGGGCGGCCCACAGGCAAAGCGTCTTTTTTAATACAGGCTGACGCATCATATCCCTCAATTCAAATTGTTCCGTCCTGTCAATCATAACAGGTTTTTACAGATTTGCAAGCAGGCTGTTTTGAGTGGCGTACCGGAAAGGTGCTTTCATATCGCCGGAGTTTATGCTATAGTTTTCAGGAAAGCTAACAAGACAGGAGCGCGGGCTTATGACATTTGAGCATATTTTTAAACCGCTGAAAATCGGGCCTCTGACGGTTAAAAACCGCATCGAGGTTTCACCGGCGGAGCCGTTTTTATGTACGAAGGACGGCCTTGTCACCGATGAGTTCATCGACTTTACCGCCGCCTTTGCCAAGGGCGGGGCCGGGATTGTCACCGTGGGCGACAGCCCTGTCACCCAGGACTACGCCGACGAAAACCACTATGTCGTCAACCTGGCGGACCCCTTTGTGGTCCACGGCCTGTTCCGGCTCACGGAGGAGATTCACCGCTACGGGGCCATCGCCTCCATCGAGCTCAACCACCGGACCCACCGCCTCCCCGCCGAGCTGTCCAAAGAGGAAGTTAAAGGCCTCATCAAGGCCTTTGCCGACGCGGCGGCCCGGTGCAAAAAGGCCGGCTTTGACATGGTGATGATCCACGGGGGCCACGGCCACACGGTGGCGCAGTTTTATTCGCCCCTGATGAACAAACGCGCCGACGAATACGGCGCCCAGACCTTTTCGAACCGGTGCCGCTTCGCCCTGGAGCTTCTGGACGCCGTCCGGGCCGCCGTGGGGCCGGAAATGGCCATCGAGTACCGCATGAGCGGCGACGAACTGACCGAGGGCGGCGTGGGCATTGAAGACGCCGTACTGTTCGCCAAGGCCATCCAGGACAAGATTGACCTGATACATATCTCGGCGGGCAACATCTACAACACCGCCTCCCTGACCTACGCCATGCAGCCGGCCTATCTGCCCATGGCCACCAACGTCCGCTTTGCCGAACGGATGAAAAAGGAGCTTAAAATCCCCGTCACGTCCGTGGGGTCGTTCAATCTGGAGTTGGCGGAGGCGGCCGTCGCCAAGGGGCAGGCCGACATGATCGCCATGATTCGCCAGTTCATCGCCGACCCCGACTGCGTCAACAAGGCAAGGCGCGGCAGGGCCGAGGATATCCGCCCCTGCATCCGGTGCATGCTCTGCACCGGCGACGACCCCCACGGCTGCCCGAAGCCCCTGCGCTGCACCGTCAACGCCGCGGCGGGGCGGTACCCGCTCACCGCCGCGCTCCCGAAAGCCGAGCCGCAGAAAAAGGTGGTGGTGGTCGGCGGCGGCGCGGCCGGCATGGAGGCGGCGCGCCGGTGCGCCCAGCGCGGCCACCGCGTGGTGCTGTTTGAAAAAGAAGCGCAATTGGGCGGCACGCTCCTGGCCGCCGGCGCCAACACCCTCAAGAGCGACGTACGCCGCTACGCCGACTGGTCCGTCCGGGCAACGCTGGGCACTCCCGGTATCGAGCTTCGCCTCGGCACGGCCGCCACGCCCGAGCTGGTACGGGCCGAGGCTCCCGACACCGTGATTGTCGCCGTGGGCAGCGTGCCGCTGATCCCGAATATCCCGGGGATTGACAGCCCCCATGTCTGCCTGGCTGCCGATGTGGACCTGGGCAAGGCATCCGTCGGGCATCAGGTCGTCCTCGTCGGCGCGGGCCTCACCGGCACCGAAACCGCCGTGGCGCTTGCCCGCCAGGGCCATGAGGTGACCCTCATCGACATGCTGTCCTTAGAGGAGATCGACCGGCGCGGCACCGCGCTGCGGGGCGTTGTCAGCCTGCTGCGCCGCATGGCCCAGGAGGCGGGCGTCAAGGTGCGGACGGGCCTGAAAGCCAAGGAAATCCGCCAAAACGCCCTGCTGGCCGAAGCCGAGGACGGCAGCATCGTCACCCTGCCCTGCGACAGCGTGGTCCTCTCCATGGGCGTGCGGCCCCTTATGGACCTGGCCAAATCCTTTGAAGGCTGCGCGGACGCGGTGTATATCGTGGGCGACTGCGCCCAGAGGGCCGGCAACATCACCAGCGCCGTCCGCGACGGCTTCTACGCCGCAATGAACATTTAACACACCCTGTCGGCAAAGGGAGTTCCAAGAATCCACGTGTATACGGCAAGGGCAGAGCCCTTGCCCTGCACGCCCTGTCACCCCATTAAACGCAAAGGAACCATTTTATGAACATGAGTGCAGTCTTCGGCCAGATGGCCGTCCTTTTTCTGATTCTGGCCGTAGGCTATGCCGCCGGCAAATTCAAGGTTTTAACACCGGAAGCCAACAAGCATGTATCCAGGCTGGTGCTCAACCTAGCCATGCCCTGTACCATCCTCAACTCGGTTTTGAGCGGCGATGTGACCGCCACGGGCGCCGACGCGGCACTGTTCCTGTTGCTGTCCTTCGGCGCCTTTGCCCTGGCCTTTATCCTCTGCCTGCCGCTGCCGCGCCTTTTAAAGGCCCCGGCGGGCGACAGAGGGCTCTACCGCTTTATGGTGGTCTTCGGCAACGTGGGCTTCATGGGCTTCCCTGTGATCCAGTCGGTTTTCGGCCCCGGCGCCGTCTTTTACGTGACGCTGTTTAACATCGCCTTCAGTCTGCTGTGCTTTTCACTGGGGCTTATAATGGTCTCCGGCGGCGGCGGAAAAATCAGCGCCCGGCTTTTCATCAACCCCACCATGATCATGTCCTTTATCACCGTGGCCATCTTTTACCTAAAGCCGCCGGTGCCTGCCGTCCTGTCCGACGCCGCGGAGCTCATCGGGCGGATGACAACGCCGTCGGCCATGCTCGTCATCGGCTCCACCCTGGCCGTCATCCCGTTAAAAGAGGTCTTCTCCGAGCTGCGGATTTACCCCGTGGCCCTGTTCAAGCTGCTGATCGTCCCGGTCCTGACCTGGCTTGTGATGCGATTTATTATTCAGGACCCGGTCATGCTGGGCGTTCTGGTAACGCTGTCGGCCATGCCCACGGCCACCAACGCCACCATGCTCAGCATGGCCTACGGCGGCAACGAAAGCCTAGCCTCAAAGGGCGTGTTTCTCACAACGCTACTCTCCGTTGCGACGCTGCCCCTGGTGACGGTTTTGCTGCTGGCGTAGCGCTTGACAATCCTTACCATATCATGTAATATGGGCTTAATATCAGAGCATAAAAATCAGGCGGTTGCCGGCAGCGGCAAACGCCGGGCCGGCTTCGGCAGCAGATGAGGCATAAACGCATCTGCGGGACAGAATACTGTTCCGCGGATGCGTTTCACACTTTCATGCATTGGAGACTGTGATGAACAATTTGCTGGTCAGGCTTTTTGTCAAGGATTATGAAAATATATCAGACCCGGAGGTGCGCCTGCGTTACGGCAAATTCGCGGGTCTGACGGGCATCGTCAGCAATCTTCTGCTGTTTTTGGTCAAGATTATTGTCGGTTCCCTGTCGGGCAGCATCTCGATTGTCGCCGACGCGGTCAACAGTCTGTCCGATTCCGGCTCGTCCATCGTCGCCCTGCTGGGCTTTAAGATATCCGGCAAGCCGGCCGATGCCGAGCACCCTTTCGGGCACGGGCGCATGGAGTATATATCGGGCCTTGTCATCTCCTTTGTCATTCTGATGCTGGGCGTGGGGCTCATACAGAGCGCCGTGAACAAGATCCTGCACCCGGAGAAAACGCCCTTTGGCATCGCCGCCGCGGCGGTGCTGGCCGCCTCGGTCGCCGTCAAGCTCTGGCAGTATCTGCTCTACCGGAAAATCGGCAGGACCATCGAGTCCGTCACCATGCTGTCGGCGGCGTCTGACAGCCGCAACGATATGGCCGCCACCGGGTCGGTCCTGCTAGGGGGCATCATCTCCTATCTCACCGGCTTTAATCTTGACGGCTATATGGGCATCGCCGTGGCGGTGTTTATCATCGTCAGCGGGATTCGGCTGGTGGCGGAAACCGTCAGCCCGCTGTTGGGCGCCGCGCCCGACAAGGCCCTTGTGCAGCGCATACACGACAAGGTCCTCAGCTATGAGTGCATCATCGGGCTCCACGACCTGACGGTGCACAACTACGGCCCGGCCCACCGATTTGCCTCGCTCCACTGCGAGGTCCCCGCCGAACAGGACATCATGGTCAGCCACGATATCATCGACACCATCGAAAATGATTTTTTAAATGAAATGGGCATCCACACGGTGATCCACCTGGACCCTGTCATCACCTCGGACCAGCGGACAAACGCGCTGAAAGAACAGGTGGCGGCGCTGATTGAACAGCTGTCGCCTGAAATCAGCATGCACGACTTCAGGGTTGTCTGGGGAATCACCCATACGAATGTGATATTCGACATTGCCGTCCCCTTCAATTTTCATTTAAGCGACGCGGCGCTTATTCGCCTGATTTCAGACGAGATTTCAAAACTGGACGGCTCCTACATCGCCAAAATTACGATCGATCACGTCAATTTATAATGGGGCTATAATAAAATACGCAGAAAGCAGCATGCTATATGCAGCATGCCATATTTAGCGCAAATAAGTGCCCGATTTTTACTTTTATTATGTTTTTTTAGCACATTTTGTTTGTATATTAGAAATACCGTCGGCAATGATATTATCGAAGGGCGCAACAGTGCCTGACTTATATCAGATGCAAGGAGATGTAGATAAAATGGCTAGAAACTCAAACCAGATCCTTAACCAGAACGCCCGCGGCGCGATGGACAGATTTAAGATGGAAGCTGCGAGCGAAGTCGGCGTCAGCCTGAAGCAGGGTTACAACGGTGACCTGACCTCCCGTCAGGCCGGCAGCATTGGCGGCCAGATGGTCAAGAAAATGATCCAGAGCTACGAGAACAGCCTCGGCGGCCAGGCCTAACGGCATAACCGCCAGGATTTAAGGAAAAGCGCAGAAGGGATTGCCTTCTGCGCTTTCCTGTTTATTTTAAAACAACTCTTTTGTAGCTTTTTTTGCCGCGCCGGACGACGATGCCGTCGCCCGCCAGCTGCCCGGCGTTGAAGCTGGCCCCGAATTCGGTGATCTTCTGGCCGGCGGCCTCCACGCCGCCCTGCTCCACCGCCCGCCGGGCCTCGGATTTTGACGGGCACAGGCCCGATTTCACCAGCAGGGCGAGAATATCGATGGTCCCGTCGGTTAAGTCCGCTTCGCACAGCTCGGCCGTCGGCATATCGGCGGCCACGCCGCCGGCGGAGAAGAGCGCCTGCGCCGTGCTCTGGGCCTTTTCGGCCTCCTCCTTGCTGTGGACAAGGGCAGTCAGCTCATAGGCCAGGATCTCCTTGGCCCGGTTGAG
>JAJUHI010000012.1 GCA_029267955.1 Sporobacter termitidis
AGGCTATAACCGGCTTCGGCTCGGCGGACGGCTGCTGATGGTGACAAAGCGCCGGGAATGGTACAAACGGAAACTGATCAGCGTTTTTGGCGGGGTGCGGATACGCGAGGCGAAAGGCTACTTTGTCTTCGAAGCGGAGAAGCGGCAACCGTGTTATACAAACACCAACAAAAATATGCGAAAGCGAGGAAACGATATATGACCACATCAGCCGATATCTCAAGCCGTTTTTGGAATCTGCCGCAGAAGGCGGACGAGGAGCTGGCCCGGGAGGCCACCTACATCGACGACATCATTCAAAAGGCGCATATTGAAAGAGAGATCCTGTCAAACCTTGAGGGCATTCAAACCGTCTTTGACGGCGGCGCGGGTTACGGCCGGTTTTCAATCCTGCTGGCAAAGCGCGGCCTGCATGTGACCCATTTTGACATCTCCCAGGTGATGCTCGACAAGGCGAAGGAAATCGCCCGGCGGGAAGGCGTTCTTGGCAACATGACGTTTATACGCGGCTGCCTAGAAAACCTGGAGCAGTTCCATAACGGCCAGTTTGACCTGGTGCTCTCCTTTGACGCGCCCATATCCTATACCTACCCAAACCACGAAGCGGTGTTATCAAACCTCATCCGGATCGCGTCGAAACGGCTCATTATCAGCGTGTATAGCCGGCTCGCCTGGACCTATCAGTTTGACCCTGCCCAGAAGCTGAAGTACATCCTCGATGAAAACACCGGCGACCCCTACGCCCGCTGGACGCTGGACCAGGCCGTTTATAAGCTGGCGGATTACAAGCCCGACATGGCCGCCGTCCGCGCGTTTTTCAAAACGGGCCTGATGGAACCGCCGGAGGAGACCGCAAAGGCCTTTGAGACGGGCGGCGCTCCCTGGCCGGTATCCTATGCGTTTATGCCGGAGGAGCTTGCCGCCGTCATGGAGCGGCACGGCGCGAAAAACATCCGGCTGGCCGGCCCCGGCGCGTTAACGCGCAGCATCCCCCGGGAAACGCTCCGGAACATCATGCTGGACGATAAGCTCAAAGCGGAATTTCTTGATTTCTGCTACTGGTATGACAGCCAGCCCTCCTGCGCCGGCCTGGGCAAGGACAATATTGTCGCCACCGCCGATGTCGGGTAAACCAAAAAAACCGGCCGCGATTGCGGCCAGTTTTTTTACACATTACCCAACCCAGGTCTCCGCGCCGGAATCCTCGTTCCGGCGGGCGCGGCCCATCAGATCGCGCATGGCCTCGATGGGCGGCTTGCCCTCGTAGAGGACCCGGTACGCTTCGGTACAGATCGGCATGTCGACGCCGGTCTGCAGGGACAGCTGGTAGGCGGCCTTGGCGGCGTAATAGCCTTCCACGACGGCGCCCACCTCCCGCATCGCCGCCTGCACGTCCATCCCCTTGCCGATGAGCACGCCGGCCCGGCGGTTTCTGGAGTGCTTCGAGGTGCAGGTGACGATCAGGTCGCCAAGCCCGGCAAGCCCCGCCAGCGTCGACTTTTTACCGCCCAGCTTGACGCACAGCTCCGCCATTTCCGCAAGGCCTCTCGTCATCAGCATGGCAATGGTATTGTCGCCGAAGCCCAAGCCGTCGCTGATGCCGGCGCCCAGGGCGATCACATTCTTCAGCGCCGCGCCCAGCTCCACGCCCACAACGTCCGTGGTGGTGTACACCCGCAGATAGTCGTTCATAAAGGCGTCCTGCACCGCTTCGGCCACCTTGATGTCCTCGGAAGCGGCGACACAGGCCGTGGGGATGCCCCGGGCCACCTCCTCGGCATGGGTGGGGCCGGAAACCGACGCCAACCGGACGCCGGCGCCCAGCGTGTCCCGGAGAATGGGAGAAAACAGGCGCATCGTGTCCTTCTCGATGCCTTTAGAGACACAGACGACGATACAGTCCCCGGGCAGCTTATCCTTAATCAGCATCGCCGTCTCGGCAACGGCAAAGGACGGCGTGGCGATGACGGCCATGTCGATGCCGTTTAAGGCCGCGTCAACATCCGTTGTGATAGTCAATTCTTTTGGGATCGCAACGCCGGGCAGAAGGGGGTTTTCCCGCTTCTGGTCGATAACCCGCGCCTCTTCGTCGAATTTTGACCACAGGGTAACCTGATGGCCGTTTTCACACAGCACCTTGGCGATGGCCGTACCCCAGCCGCCGCTTCCGAATACAGATATTTTCATTATTTCCTCCATTTTACTGCCAACTGACGCTATAAAACGGCTCGACAAACAGCCGTTTCCTCAGTGAAACGTCACTGCTGCTATAAGTAGTACCGTACCGCCTATGTTTCCTTCTTCCGCCGGAAGCTGAACTTGGATTCCGTGCCGCGAATCAGCCGGCCCACATTTTCATGGTGCCGGGCAATCAGCAAAACGGCGCTGGCCAGTGCGGGTATAAACTCCCACACACCGCCGAAGCCTATGGCCGCCACCATCACCGGGTAGGTGACAACGCCCACGATGGCGCCCAGGGAGACATACCGCGTCAGCAGCACCAGCAGGATGAAAACGCCCCAGGCCGCCAGCGCGATGCGCCAATCGATGAAGAAGGCCACCGTGCCCATGGCCATAACGCCTTTGCCGCCCCGAAACTCGTAAAACAGCGGATAGCAGTGGCCCAGCATGACAAAGAAGCCGGCCAGCTGGCTGCCGAAAAAGCTCAGGTTGAACAAGCCGCCGTTGCCGCTTTTAAAATAGCCGGGGTCCACATACCGGGCAAAGAGCAGGCCGCCGATGAGGACGGGGCCTATCGTTTTCAAAACGTCAATGAGCACCACAAGGGCCGCCCCGCCCTTTCCAAACACGCGGTAAAAGTTCGTCAGGCCCGCGTTGCCGCTGCCGAATTTACGGATGTCCTTCTTGTAAAAATACTTTGAGATAATGATAGCGCCGTTGATGCCGCCGATAACATAGGCCTGCACCGCCGTAATAATCATCATAATGATAATCATTGGCACGTCAAGTTTCCTCCGCGTTTATCCTAATATCCTCGTTTTATCCAATGCGGTCCGCGCCTGCCGCGTTACCTGGCGTCGTCGCCCTTTTGCCTGATAATCAGGCGTATCGGCGTGCCCTCCAGCCCGAAGACGCCGCGGATCTGGTTCTCCAGATAGCGCTGATAGGAGAAGTGAAACAGCTCCGCGTCGTTGCAGAAGCAGACAAAGGTCGGCGGCCGGACGCTCACCTGCGTCATATAGTAGATTTTTAACCGCTTGCCCTTGTCCGTGGGCGGCTGGACGCGCATGGTGGCGTCGGCCAGGACGTTGTTGAGCATGCCGGTGGTCAGCCGCGTGGCGGCCTGGTTGTCCACGTACTTGATGAGCTCAAACAGCTTGTTGACCCGCTGGCCGCTTTTGGCCGATATGAACAGGATCGGCGCATAGGTCATATACCCCAGGTCCCGGCGTATATCCGCCCGCATGCGCTCCATGGTGTTGGCATCCTTTTCGACCAGGTCCCACTTGTTGACCACGATGATGCTGGCCTTTCCCGCCTCATGGGCAAGGCCGGCAACCTTTGTATCCTGTTCGGTAACGCCCTCCCGGGCGTCGATCATCACCAGGCACACATCGGCGCGCTCCACGGCCATTTCCGACCGCAGGACGCTGTATTTTTCAATCCGGTCGTCAATCTTTGACCGGCGGCGGATGCCCGCCGTGTCAATCAGTATATACCGCCCGGTCTCGTTTTCAAAGGGCGTGTCAACGGCGTCCCGGGTGGTGCCGGCCACGTCGCTGACGATAACGCGGTTTTCACCCAGGATACGGTTGATGAGAGACGATTTCCCCACGTTGGGCTTGCCGATGACGGCGACCCGGATGGCTTCCTGCTCCTCCCCGTCGTCGCTCGCCGGCGGAAAATACTTCAGGCACGCATCCAGAACGTCGCCGGTGCCGTGCCCGTGGGCCGCCGACAGGGCGATGGGGTCGCCGAGCCCCAAAGCGTAAAACTCGTAAATATCCGGATTTGTCGGCCCCACCTGGTCCATTTTGTTGACGGCCAGCACCACCGGCTTCCCGGACTTGAGCAGCATGGTGGCGATCTCCTGATCGGCCGCCGTCACGCCCGTGCTGATATCCGTCACAAAAAGGATAACGTCCGACATTTCTATGGCCAGCATCGCCTGTTCCCGCATAAACTGCAATATCTCGTTATCGCTGGTCGGCTCGATGCCGCCGGTGTCCACAATGGAAAACTCCCGGCCGTTCCAGTCCGAAGTCGCGTACAGCCTGTCCCGCGTGACGCCCGGCGTGTCCTCCACGATGGAAAGGCGCTTGCCGGCGATTCTGTTAAAGAGCATGGATTTGCCGACGTTCGGCCGCCCCACAATGGCAATCAGCGGCTTTGCCACAGCAATTCCCCCTTTAGTGTCTTCTGGTAGTATTCGGGCGCCGCTCCTAATATCGCGTGTCTTTCCGGAGCCGCCGCCCGCTTTGCGTCCGTCAGGCCCCGCACATGGCCCGGACCAGGTCCGCCCCGTCCTGCTCCACAACGCGGACGGCAACCCCCAGGGCCTTCTCCACGTCCTCAACGGTCACATCGTCGAGGAAAACGGATTCCCCCGCCCGGAGCATGTTCCGGGTAATAAGGAGCCGTTTGCCAAGCTCTTTCCCCCGCAGCTGCCCGATCAGGTCCCCGCCGGTCACAAGCCCGGCCACATCCACCGTCTCGCCGAAAAACTCGTTTTTGACAGCGTAAACTCTTCCTCTTATATTAGCACATTTTTCCCGGGTTAAAACCATAATTTTTTGCAGGTGCGCCGCGGCGGCGCAGCCCGTGGCGATGGAAAAGGGCGTCCCGTCGGCGCGGACGGTCCCTCTAAGGGCCTCTTCCGCCTCCGTCGTCAATAGCCGCAGCATGCCGACCCCGTTGTTTAACTGGGGGTAGTCCTCATAAAACCGGTGGGGCGGCAGGTCCAGGCCGGCCTTTAAATACAGCTCGTCCGCGGCGTAAACAAACCGCGTGCCGTATTTTCTCAGGCAGCCGTCGCCGAAAGCTTCCGCCTGGTACACCGTGCGCATGGCCGTCTCCCGGTCAAAGGGCCGCAGCGGGTAAAGCCCCGCCCGGTGCTTCGTCAGCCCCACCGGGACAACGGAGACGCTTCTGACCGCCGGGTACATGGACGCCAGGTCCGCCATCGTTTTGTCCAGGTGCTCGCCGTCGTTGAGGCCGGGGCAGCAGACAATCTGGCAGTTCATGGTGATGCCGGCCCGGGCAAACCGCTTCATCACCCGGAGGGTGTTGTCGTGCTGCTGCGTGCCCAGAAGCTTCCGGTGCACCTCCGGCTCCGTGGCGTGTACCGAGATGTTCAGAGGGCTCAGGCGCAGGCGGACGATCCGGTCGATCTCGCGCTGGTCCAGATTTGTCAGGGTGACGTAGTTGCCCTGGAGAAAGCTTAGCCGGATATCGTCGTCCTTGAAATAGAGCGACGGCCGCATCCCCCGGGGCAGCTGGTCCACAAAGCAGAAGACGCATTTGTTCCGGCAGGCCCGGGGCCTGTCCATCAGATATGAATCAAAGACGAGCCCCAGGTCGGCCCCCTCCGGCTTGTTGATGCGGACAAACTTGATCTTGCCGTTCCCGTCCCGCAGCTCCAGCAGGAGCCTTTTATCGTAGGCATAAAACTTATAATCCAGCACATCGCGTATTTTATGCCCGTTGATGCGCACAAGGATATCCCCCGGCGCGATGATTCTGCCGGAGGCGGGGCTGCCCTGTTCAATTTTCACAATACGTGGCTTCATGCTTATACTTTTTCTCCCGGCGCCGGTCATACCGGTTTGTAGGATGTAACACGGCGGGGGTGCTCCCCCCGCCGCGCTGTTTTATGCGTCTATTTTGAGAACTTCACGCCCGTTATACGTGCCGCAGGCCTTGCAGACCCGGTGCGGAAGACGATATTCACCGCATTTTGAGCACTTCACAAGCCCCGGTGTTTCGAGCTTCCAGTGCGAGGAGCGCCGTTTGTCTCTTCTCGCCTTTGATACTTTACTCTTTGGTACCGCCATGGTGACACCTCCTGTTATTCATTTTCCAGGAGGCTGTCTAAAGACAGCAAACCTGGTAGCTGTAATTTGTATGGTTCATATGCTGCCAGGATGGCAGCAGCGCCGCTCCGGACAGTATGTCCGAAAGCCGGTCAGTCGTCCCCGAGCAGCTGCCCCAAGGCCGCCAGCCTTGGGTCTATCGGTGCTTTGCACGAACACGGCCCCTCGTTGAGGTCCGCGCCGCACTGCTGGCAGAGGCCCCTGCAGTCCTCGCTGCATAAAAACCGCTGGTCCAGGCTGAGAATAAAGTTCGAGAGGATGATATCGTCAACGTCGGCAAAGTCTCCCTCCAGGAGATACACGTCCGGGTCGTCCGATTCCTGCTCGCCCTCCGTGAGGGTTGATGTAATATGCAGATTGACGGGCACCTCAAGGTCCTTTAAACACCTGGCGCACGCGCATAGGAGGCGCGCCTGCACATCGGCTTCAAATAAAAGAACCCCCGCGCTGTTTCGGATGCTCCCCTTGGCCCGCGCCGGTTTTATGATGTCCCGAACCGCGCCGCCGACGGCATCGCTCAAATCGGGTTCATAATCAAAACCGACCGACGCGCCCGGAATATAGATAATATCACGCAGATCAAGTTTCATGGCGCACCTTCCACATATGCTTGAACATTATAATTGATAGCATACGCATTGTCAAACAATTTTTTCTATTGTATTATGATGATGCGAAAGGGTATTTATGATACCGCCACATAAACAATAACACATAAGAATCGCGGTGCCTGCATGAGACAATTCACCATCGGCAAAAACGACGCCGGACAGCGGCTGGACCGGTTCACGGCTAAAACCGTGCCGCTGCTGCCCTCCTCCCTTATCCAGAAATATATCCGTTTAAAGCGCATCAAGCTCAACAACAAGGGCGCCAAGCAGGACACGAAGCTGATGCCGGGCGACACGGTCCAGATGTATATCAACGACGAGTTTTTTGAAAAGCCCACGGAGGAAAACGCCTATTTAAAAATCACCGACCCGAAGCTGGACATTGTCTACGAGGATGACAACATCCTTCTGATCAACAAGCCCGTGGGCGTATTGAGCCATTCCGACGGCGAATGGTCCCACAACACCCTCATCGCCCGTATCCAGGCCTACCTTTATATTAAACGCGAGTGGCGCCCCGGGGAGGAAAACGCCTTCGCCCCCGCCCTGTGCAACCGGATTGACCGCAACACCCAGGGCATCGTCATCGCCGCAAAGAACGCCGAGGCGCTGCGTGTCATGAACGAGAAGATCAAGGCCCGCCAGGTGGAAAAATACTATCTGGCCGCCGTGGTGGGCGACATGAAGCCGAAGCAGGGCCGGCTGGAGGGCTACCTGTTCAAGGACGCGGTGAAAAACCAGGTCTTCATATCGTCCAAGAGCATCCCCGGCGCCAAGACCGCCATCACGGAATATAAAACCCTCCGGACGAAAAACGGCCTGTCTCTTCTGGAATGCCGCCTTATCACCGGCAGGACCCATCAGATCCGGGCCCAGCTGGCCCACGCCGGCTATCCGCTTCTGGGCGACGGCAAATACGGCAGGGGGAAAACGAACCGGGAATACGGCGAAACGGCCCAGGCCCTGTGCTCCTGGCGGCTTATTTTCAACTTTACATCAGACGCGGGGCCCCTGCAATATCTGTCGGGGCGGGAATACCGGCTGTCCCGCGTCGATTTTGTCGAAAAATACTTTGATTTCAATTGACATTCCGGATTAATGAATGTATATTTATCCTGTTTTATATTCGACCCGGCATTTTTCCGGAAAGCCGCCGGATTTTCCGGCGAAGAGACGCACTTTTTCTCGGAGAATACAGAGCGGATTTTCGAAGAAAATACAATGGAATGGGGATTGATAAATGTCCAAAGAGTTAATACGCCTGTCGCAGTGCACAATGGCGTTTGACGGTGAAGTTGTTTTAAACAGCATTGATCTCGTCATTAATGATAAAGAATTCCTCACACTTCTCGGCCCCAGCGGCTGTGGCAAGACCACGACGCTGAGGATTATTGGCGGCTTCGCGACACCTACGTCCGGAGACGTTTTTTTCGATGGTGTGAGGATTAATGATCTTCCCCCATATAAACGCACCGTCAACACGGTGTTTCAGAAATATGCCCTGTTCCCCCATCTAAACGTTTTCGAAAACGTCGCCTTCGGCCTGCGCATCAACAGGCACGGGGGCAAAAAGCTCTCCAAGGCGGAGATCACCCAGCGCGTCATGGAGATGCTGGAGATCGTCAGCCTCAAAGGCTTCGAAAACCGGGACGTAACGTCGCTCTCCGGCGGCCAGCAGCAGCGGGTGGCCATCGCCCGGGCGCTGGTCAACCGGCCGAAGGTGCTGCTGCTCGACGAGCCCCTGGGCGCTCTGGACATGCGGCTGCGCAAGGACATGCAAAACGAGCTCAAGCGCATCCACGAGGCCATGGGCATCACCTTCATCTACGTGACCCACGACCAGGAGGAGGCCCTGGCCATGAGCGACACCGTCGTCGTCATGGACGGCGGCGTCATCCAGCAGATCGGCACCCCCGAGGCTATCTACAACGAGCCGGTCAACGCCTTTGTTGCCGACTTCATCGGCGAGAGCAACATCGTGGACGGCATCATGATCGCCGACGGCGTCGTGGAAATCTTCGGCCGGCGGTTTAAGTGCTTGGACGGCGGTTTTGCGCCCAACGAGCCGGTGGACGTGGTGATCCGGCCCGAGGATGTGGACATTGTGGACGTGAAGGACGGCATGCTCACCGGCACGGTGACGAACATCACCTTCAAGGGCGTCCATTACGACGTCATCGTGGATTTCAAGGGCTTTAAGTGGCTCATTCAGACAACCGACTTCTGTCCGGTGAACTCCTATATCGGCATCAAAATCGACCCGGACGGCATCCATATTATGAAAAAGAGCGCCTACTCCGGCATGTTCGGCGATTACAGCTCCTACAGCGCCGAGTACGATGAGATCGGCGACGCGGACTACGAGCCGGAGGAACCCGATATCGAGGAGGCGCCCTATGAAGCTTAGGTCCCTGGCCATCCCCTACGTGGGCTGGATGGCCGTCTTCGTGATCGCCCCCGTCCTTATCGTGCTGGGCTACGCCCTGACAGACGCCGCCGGCGGCCTGACCTTAGCAAACTTTCAGAAGATGGGCGAGTACACGGCCGTGTTCAGCCGTTCCTTCCTGCTGGCGGCCATCTCCACGGCGCTGTGCCTCTTGATCGGCTACCCCGCCGCCTACCTGCTCTCGCGGGAAAAGCCGCGGGTGCAGCGCATCATGCTCATGCTGATCATGCTGCCCATGTGGATGAACTTCCTGCTGCGCACCTACGCCTGGATGTCCATCCTTGAGAACACCGGCCTTCTCAACCGGCTGCTGTCATTTCTCGGGCTGCCCACTTTGAATATCATCAACACCCCCGGCGCCGTGGTCATCGGCATGGTATACAACTTCCTGCCGTTTATGATCCTGCCCATCTATTCGGTCATCGTGAAAATCGACAACAGCCTCATTGAGGCCGCCCAGGACCTGGGCGCCGGCACCGCCTCCGTCTTCCGGAAGGTGATCTTCCCCCTGAGCCTGCCGGGGGTGCTCTCCGGCATCACAATGGTCTTTGTGCCGGCGGTGTCCACCTTTGTCATCTCCCAGCTTCTAGGCGGCGGCGCCAACATTCTGCTGGGCGACCTGATTGAGATGCAGTTTCTCGGCTCGGCCTACAACCCGCATCTGGGGTCGGCCATCGCCCTTGTCATGATGGTCATCGTCATGCTGTGCATGTGGCTGATGAACAAGTTCGGCGCGGGCGAAGAACAGGCGGTGATGCTGTGAGAAAGAAGCGCCGTTTCTCAAGCCGCCTTTTCATGGGCCTCATCTTTGTATTTTTATACGCCCCCATCGCCCTTTTAATCATCTTCTCCTTCAACAGCAGCAAAAGCCGCACCGTCTGGTCCGGCTTCACGCTGGAATGGTACCGCCAGCTGTTTCACGACAGCACCATCATGTCTTCCCTGACCACCACGCTCTCGGTGTCGGTGCTGGCCGCCGTCATTGCCACCGTCGCCGGCACCTTCGCCGCCATCGGCTTTTACAATATGCGCCGGCGCTGGCAGAACCCGCTGCTGGCGGTGAGCAACATCCCCGTCATCAACGCCGATATCGTCACGGGCGTATCCCTGTGCCTGCTGTTCGTGTCGCTGGGGTCGCTGCTTAAATTCGACCTGGGCTTCGGCACGCTCCTCATCGCCCACGTCACCTTCAACATCCCGTACGTGATTCTCTCCGTGATGCCCAAGCTGCGCCAGCTGGACAGAAACCTGGTGGACGCGGCCCAGGACCTGGGCTGCACCTGGATGCAGGCCTTTTACAAGGTCATCATTCCGGAAATCCTCCCGGGCATTATCAACGGGATGATGATCGCCTTTACCATGTCCATCGACGATTTCGTCATCAGTTATTTCACCGCCGGGTCAAAGGTGCAGACCTTGTCCATGACGATTTACGCCATGACGCGCAAGCGCATCAGCCCGAAAATCAACGCCGTCTCCACGCTGCTGTTTGTCTTCGTCCTGACCATGCTCCTGATCATCAACATCCGGGAAGCCCGTCAGGAAAAGCAGCTCCGGCTGAAAAACAGGACCATTAAATAAGACACAGGGAGGACACCGACAATGAAAAAACTGCTTGCGCCGGCATTGGCCGCCCTCATGCTCCTGTCCCTTCTGACAGCGGGCTGCAGCCCCAGGAAGGAAGTCAACGTCTACAACTGGGGCGAATACATCGACGAGAGCATTTTTGCCGACTTTGAGAAGGAGACCGGCATCAAGGTCAACTACTCCACCTTCACCAGCAACGAGGCCATGTACTCCGTTTTAAAAACCGGCGGCTCGGACTACGACGTGATCATCCCGTCGGACTATATGGTCTCCCGCCTCATCAGCGAGGGCATGCTGGAGAAGCTGAACTTTGACAACATCCCCAATTTCAGCCTCATCGACGACAGCTACAAAAAGCTGGCGTACGACCCGAACGATGAGTACAGCGTGGCCTACATGTCCGGCGTTGTGGGCATCATCTACAACACCCGCCTCATTAAGGAGGAGATCACCAGCTGGGACGCGCTGTTCGACGAGAAGTACGCCGGCCAGATCCTGATGTTTGACAACTCTCGGGACGCGCTGGCCATCGCCCTTTTAAAGCTGGGCTACAGCGTGAATACAACGAATGAGGCCGAGCTGAACGAGGCCTTTGAGCTTTTGTCCCAGCAAAAACCCCTGGTGCAGGCCTATGTCATGGACCAGATTTTTGACAAGCTGGAGAGCGGCGAGGCGGCCATCGGGCCCTATTACGCCGGCGATTACCTGACCATGGTGGAAAACAACCCCGACCTCAAGTTTGTCATCCCCGAGGAGGGCACCAACCGGTTCGTAGACGCCATGTGCATCCCCAAGGGCGCGGCCAACAAGGAGAACGCCGAGGCCTTTATCAACTTCATGTGCCGGACCGATATCGCCATGCGGAACGTGGACTACATCTGGTACACCACTACCAACCGCGAAGCGGCAAAGCAGTACGCCGAGACCCTGGACCCCGAGACGGCGGCCGTCATGTTCCCGCCCGCCGAGGTCCTGGACAAATGCCAGATTTACGTCAATCTCCCCCAGAATATCCTGGACCTCTACGATTCCCTGTGGGTCAGGCTGAAATCGTAAATCACCCCAACGACAAGGAGCTGCCGAAACACGGCGGCTCCTGCTTTTTTGCCAGCAGCGCCGGCGCGGCCTTGACCGACTTGCTGCACGGGGTTAAGATGAGAGTATCCAATTGAAGGAGGCTGTGGAATGAACTCGATCGAGCAATTTAACCGGGCGGGCCGGGCCCTGATGGAAAAGCTGCTGCTGCGCTTCCCGCCCATCGCGTTTAAAGTCATCTACGACGAAGCCGAGGCGCCCGAGGGCTCCCTCCGGCCGCTGCGGGACACCGGCAGGCACCCGGCCCTCTGCCAGGCCTTCGCCATGGTGCGCCGGAACCGGGCCGCTCTGACCATGTTCAAGGAGGACAACTGGTGCATCTGGCCCAACGCCTGCTTCAGGCTGTGCCCCTTGGACGAGGACGACGTCAATTACCTGGGCCCCATGCTCTTCATGAAGGACGGGCAAAAGAGCCTGAAGTTCTTCAAGGAGAAATTCCCGTGGCTCCGGACGGATAAAACGCCGCTGGGCTTTACCATGGCGCCCCTGGACACCTGCAATTTCATCCCGGACGTGGTGCTCGTCTACTGCCGCGTCAGCCAGGTGCGCACCCTGATCATGGCCGCGAAATACCAGGACGGCGACGTCTTCGACGTGCTGCCGGACACGGTGGCCTCCTGCTGCATCGCCACGATACCGCTGCTCAACGGCAAAACCTACAACATCGCCATCCCGGACCCTGGTGAATACGAGCGCAGCCTTGCTGGCGAGGACGAGCTGATCTTCTCCGTCCGCGGCGACGGATTGTCCAACTTGATGGAAGGCCTCGAGGCCCTTGAAAAAATCCGCTTCGGCTACGCCGATTTGAAATACGACATGAATCTGGACTATCCCCGGGCAAAGTTTTATAACGACATGAGCGAAAAATGGGGTCTCGACGTGGGCGAAACCTGGGTGCATTAATCTTATGCCGCCGCCGGACCCCTATAAAAGCCGCTTATCCGGATGGCATATTTTTTCAGCGCCGTAAAACCGCCGGGACGTATGACAGCGCCGGAATGTCGCATACTAATCCATGAATTCTAACAGACTGGAATGAGTGGTATTATGAATATCCTCGGTTGGATTGTTTTGGGCGGAATCGCCGGCTGGCTGGCCAGCATCATCATGAAAAAGAACTCCCAGATGGGCATCTTCGCCAACATCTGCATCGGCATCCTGGGCGCGTTTATCGGCGGCTTTCTGATGTACGCCCTGGGCGGCCCGGGCGTCACGGGCTTTAATATCTGGAGCCTCGTGGTGGCCACCATTGGCGCCGTCATTCTGCTCTGGCTGTTCAGCCTCTTTAAAAAGACAAAATCGACATAACGGAATAAAAAAGAGCGAAAGAGAGCGGGGCAACCGCTCTCTTTCAGATTGTCGACAGTCTAATATTTTCCGAAGTCCTGGTCGCTGAGGGCAATCTTCTGCGCCCGAACCCGCGGTTCGGCATCCTGGACTTCCCCGTCCTCCGGCGTATCCTCCGCCGCGTCGTCGGTCTCCTGGCTGCCGAGCTCCGGGGAATTCCAGAGCGCCGCGCCGTCGCCCAGGGCCATGGCCGATTGCTTTCTCACCTTGAACGCGCCGATGATTTCCTTAAGCTGCGCGGCCTGACCCGACAGCTCCTCGCTGGCCGCCGCGCTCTCCTCCGCGGTTGCCGCCGTGCTCTGCACGACGTTGGACACCTGCACAACGCCCTGATTGATCTGCTCCACGGCCGCCGCCTGCGCCTTCGACGCATCGGCGATGGACTCGATAAGATCGGCGATTCTTGAGATTTCCGTCACGATTTGATCCAGCGCGGCCGCCGTGTTGCTGGCAATCTTCATGCCCGCTTCCACCTTCTTCACCGACCCGTCAATCAGCTCGGTTGTCTCCTTGGCCGCCTGGGCCGACTTTGCCGCCAGGGTCCGCACCTCTTCGGCAACCACCGCAAAGCCCTTGCCGTGCTGGCCGGCGCGGGCCGCCTCAACGGCGGCGTTGAGAGCCAGGATGTTCGTCTGGAAGGCAATGTCGTCAATGACCTTGATGATTTTACTGATGTTGCTGGAGGAGGCGTTGATCTCCTCCATGGCCTTGAGCATCTCCTGCATCTGTTCGTTGCCGTCCAGCGCCTTGCTCTTAATCTGCTTTGCCGACTCGCTGGCGTTCTCGGCGTTCTGCGCGTTGGTAACGGTCTGCGCGCCGACCTCCTGCAGCGACGCGGTCAGCTCCTCGATGGAGCTGGCCTGCTCCGTGGCGCCCTGGGACAGCGAAAAGCTGGAGTTGGATACAAGCTCGGCGCCCGACGATACCTGGTCCGCCGCCGTCATGATGGACAGCACAATTTGATTGAGATTGGCAACCACATCCGCAAGGCTTTTATTGAGCACATCCAGCTCGGAATCGATCGTGATGTCGATATCCAGGTTGCCTTCGGCCACCTGCTCCATCTGCGCCACCTGCCGGACCCGGCTGGCGACGACCTTTTCAAAGGATTCGTACAGCTGTCCGACCTCGTCCTTGCGCGGCGTTTTATCCAGCGAGACGTTCACGTCGCCGATGGCCAGCTTTTCAGCGCTCTCCGCCATTTTCTTCAGCGGCTGGCCGATGACCCTGGCGATATACGAGCCCAGAATGAGGGCCAGCGCCACGGCGACAACGAGGACGATGGTCGTGACAAGCGTCATCGCCAGAGACATGTCATTGTCTTCCTGAACCCTCTCGGCAGCCAGCTGCTTTTTATATTCCGAGAGCTTATCAATCGCCTTGGTGACAGCGTCGCCCTGGGTTCCGGAATCCACAACCGCCTGCAGAATAACAGAGTAGGATTTGCCGGCAACCGACTGGCTGACAACACCCGTAATCGTGTCTTTATAAAACCCCGCCGCCTCCTGCAGCTGGGCAAACAGCGCCGCATCCGTTTCATCCGCCGGCACATAGCTGCTCATCAGCTCGTCAATGGCGGCTAAACTCGCCTGAATCCCTTCGTAATAATCGACCTTGACGGAGCTTGAGTAAATCACAAGGTTGCGCACGTTGACGCGGATACTGTCAAACTCCTCGCGCATGTCGGAAATATGCATAACCGACAGCATGTTTTCCTCATAAAGGGTGTTTTCGTTTCTTGTAAAGGTACGCATATTAATAATGCCGACAACGCCGACAATTGCGGCCAGTACGGCAATAACAAGAAAGCCCATCATCAGCTTTTTCGATATTTTCTGGTTTAGAATCCATTGCTTCATAGACGTTTACCCACTCCTTGATCTTTCTCTGTATAGGCCTTTTGCGAGTCGCTATCATTTATATCGGCACAAATTTTTCTTACTGCAACAACTTTTTGCAAATTTTATTATTGTTTTGCAAAGATAAACCCTCCCGCAAAAATAAGCCTGCGGGAGGGTTTAACGTCGGCTTTTGCACGGTGCTGTATAGCACCTGGTATGCTATTTTACAAATTCCCGGTAGATCGCCTTCATCGCTTTTTCAAAATCGCAGTCGTTGACGCCGATAATGATGTTGAGCTCGCTGGAGCCCTGGTCAATCATGCGGATATTGACGTCCGCCTGCGCAACGGCGTTGAAGACGCGGGCCGCGGTGCCCTTTGTCTTGATCATTCTGCGCCCCACCACGGCAATCAGCGACAGGTCGGACTGGTATTCGATGCTGTCGGGATTCACCTTGGCCTGGAGCGCGGCGAAAACCTCGTCCTTCCGGCTTTCAATCTGGCTGTTGTTGAGCACCACGCTGAGGGTGTCAATCCCCGACGGCAGATGCTCAAAGGAGATGCCAAAGCTCTCCATCACCTCCAGCACCCGTTTGACAAAGCCGGTCTCGGCGTTCATCATGTCCTTTTCCAGGGTCAAAACCGCAAAGCCCTTTTTCCCCGCGATGCCGGTAATGACGTCGCCGTCGGGCCCGTCGTCGGCGTACGGGACGATAAACGTCCCCGGCGCGGCCGGGTCGTTGGTGTTTCGGATATTGATGGGGATGCCCGCCAGCTTCACCGGGAAAATGCTGTCCTCGTGGAGGACGGTGGCCCCCATATAGCTCAGCTCCCGCAGCTCCCGGTAGGTGACGGTCTTGATATACTTCGGGTTGTCGATGATTCTGGGGTCCGCCATGCACAGGCCGGACACGTCCGTCCAGTTCTCGTAAACCGCAGCGCCCGCCGCCCGTGCCACGAGCGCGCCTGTAATGTCGCTCCCCCCGCGGGAAAAGGTCCGGATCGTCCCGTTGGGCATGGCCCCGTAGAAGCCCGGTATCACCGCGTAGTCGCAAGCGGCGAGGCTTTTTTTCAGGGCCTCGTTCGTCTTTTCCGGGTTGAAGGAGCCGTCCTCGTTGAAAAAGACCGTATCGGCCGCGTCAATAAACCGAAAGCCGAGATATTCGGCCAGAATGAGTCCGTTGAGGTATTCCCCCCGGCTGACGGCGTAATCCCGGCCGGCCATGCCGATCATCCCGGTCCGGATTTTTTCAAAGGCGTCGTCCAAGGAAAAGGAAATCCCCAGCCCTTTGATGATCTCGTCATACCGCGCCTTGATGCCCTCCAGAGCGGCGCTGACATCTTCGCCCCGGGCGGCCAGCTCGTAGCATGCGTACAGCATGTCCGTCACCTTTGTGTCGCCGTCGTACCGTTTCCCGGGGGCCGACGGCACCACATACCGCCGCGTCCTGTCGCTTCTGATGATCTCAGCCGCTTTTTTAATCTGGCCCGCATCCGCCAGCGAGCTTCCGCCGAATTTTACCGCTTTAATGCTCAAGGGTCACTCCTCCGCTTTGACTACCCGATTTATATCTATGTGATTTGCATAAATATAACGATGTAAATATGTTGTATATCCTAATAAAAGTTTGTCGATAAGTCAAGTTTTTTATAAAATCGCGCGCCTGACAAAGCCGCCTTAACATATAAAATGCCCTCCCGAGAGCCTGCCGGGAGGGCCGTTGGGCGCGCCTTTTTTAATCCTGCTCCCAGTTGTGGTACACGTTCTGCACGTCGTCGGAGTCCTCCATGTGCTCCAGGAGCTTTTCCATGTTCTTGATATCCTCCGGGTCGGTGAGCTTGATGTAGTTCTGGGGCACCATTTCCGTCTGGGCCGACAGGAGCTTGTATTTCTTTTCAAGGGCGGCGGCCACGTCGTTAAAGGCCTCGGGGGTCGTGTACACCTCAAAGACGCTCTCGTCCGTGACCAGGTCGTCCGCTCCCGCCTCCAGTATGTCCATCATGACGGTGTCCTCGTCCAGTCTGCCGTCCTCGTTGTCGATGATGATAACGCCCTTGCGGTCAAAGCTCCAGGACACGCAGCCCGTGGTGCCCATATTCCCGCCGTATTTGTCAAAGTGGTGCCGCACCTCGGAAGCCGTCCTGTTGCGGTTGTCGGTCATGGCCTCCACGATGACGGCCACGCCCCCGGGGCCGTAGCCCTCATAGGTGACGCTCTCGTAGTTTTCACCCGCGCCGCCGCCCAGCGCCTTGTCAATCACGCGCTTGATGTTATCGTTGGGCATGTTCGCCGCTTTCGCCTTGGCGATGACGCTGGCCAGCCGTGAATTGTTGGCCGGGTCGCCGCTGCCGCCCTCCTTGACGGCTATAATCATTTCCCGGGCAATCTTCGTGAAAAGCTGCGCCCGTTTCGCGTCGGCCGCACCCTTAGTCCGTTGTATATTATGCCATTTGGAATGCCCTGACATGCTGTTCTCCCCTCGTTGCAGTTTCATGGCCAAATTGCCTGAATAATCGTGATTTTAACATATATTCACGCATCAGACAAGAGCCGGTTTCAGCTGCCGCCTATCCCCCGGCGCCTCCTCCCCGCCGCCTTGCGAGCGGTATAAAACGGCGAATTTATGTACACAATAGTGGCATGATTTTGGAAGGAGGTGACGCTTCATGGCCGCGAAAAACAAGAACCAGCAATCGGACAACCAGCAAAACCTGCAAAAGAACGCCGCAGCCTCCGGCGGACAAAGTACCAACCAGCAGAAGAAAAACGCCGGAAAATCATAACGCTACCTACCAAGACAGCTCCGGCTGTCTCATTTTACTCCTGCCCGGCTTCTTCTTCTCCCGGCGCCGTATTTCGGCGCCGGGCCCGGGCCCGGCTTCTCGCGCGCGCCCGGCGGATTTCCATGCGGTACAGGCCCGCGGCGCGGGCGGAATGGAGCATCGTCAAAACGCCGGCGGCGGTCTCCGCCAGCAGCGCTCCCCATACCGGCAGGAGCCCCAGCAGGACAAGCAATATAACGGCCGCACGGACGGCCAGCGATATGAACAGGTTCTGGCGGACCACGGAATTGGTGCCGCGGGCTAAGGAGATGGCCTCCGGCACCTTTGACACCTGGCCGGTCATGATCACCAGGTCCGCATCCTCCCTGCCGTTTTGGGACCCCGCCTGGCCGGCGCCGACGGGGGCGAAGCCGCCCAGCACAATGCCGATATCCGAGGCGCTCATGACGGGCGCGTCGGCGTCGCCGTCGCCCACGTAGACGAGCTTGTCGCCCGGCAGCTGCATCTCCATCAGCACCTTGAGCTTCTTGAGCTTCTCCTCCGGCGGGCACTCGGCGTAAAACTCCGTGATTCCCAGCATGCCGGCCACCTCGGCCGCCGCTTCCTTTTTATCGCCGGTAAAGATGGCAATGCGGTCGACGCCCAAAAGGTGCAGATCGCGGATGGCCTTCTTCGCGTCCGGCTTCACATCGTCGGTCATCAGAATCCGGCCGACGTATTTGCCGTTGATGGCGACATACACGACGCTCTGCTCCGTGTGGGACAGGTCCGGCGTGATGCCCAGCTGCGCCATCATCTCCGCGTTTCCCGCGGAAACCAGCACGCCGCCGATATCGGCCTCTACGCCCAGCCCCCGGTACTCCCGGTAGTTGGAGATTTTAAATCGGTCAATATTGGCATCCGCCGCTTCGATAATGCCGTCGGCCATGGGGTGGCGGGAGCCGTACTCGGCGTAGGCGGCCATGGTCATCAGCCGCCCGGTGTCAAGCCCGTAGGTGTTCACGTCGGTCACGCGGAAACGGCCGGTCGTCAGCGTCCCCGTCTTTGAAAACATAACGGAGGTGGCGCGGGCCAGCGTGTCCATGTACCCCGCACCCTTGAACACGATGCCCCGGAGGGCCGCGCCGCCGATACCGGCCACAAAGGACTGGGCGATAACGGCGAACGTACCGCTGAATGAGGACAGCAGCAGCAGCGTCAGGCCGCGCCGTATCCAGGGGCCAAACGCCAGCCGGCCGATCAGCGGCACCAGCAACCCCGCCAGCACCGCCGCGCCGATGACGGCGGGCGTGTATACGCGCGCAATGCGCCCCAGCCGCTTTTCAAGCTCCGACTTGACCCGACCGGCGCTGTTCACGTATTCCAGCACCCTGGTGGCGTCGCCGTCGTCGAAGGCTTTTGTCACGCGGATATTTAAAACGCTGGCGAGGTTCAGGCTGCCGCCCGTCACCGGGCTGCCGGGGCCCACCGGGCGCGGCTCCCGGGCGCCGGTCAGGACGGACTCGTCAATTTCCGACTGGCCGCTGATGACAATACCGTCCAAGGCGATACGCTCGCCGGGAGACACGGAAATCACGTCGCCGGCGTTAAGGGTGCCGGTGGGCGTACGGGCGATGGCCCCGTCGACCACGGCGCTGGCCGCCTCCGGCCGCTGATCGAGAATCATGCCGACGGTCAGCCCGTATTTTTCCGTATAAAAGGCCCGGAACAAGAGCCCCGCCTTGTACAGCAGGGCGGCGGCGGCGGCTTCCGCCGACGCTCCGGCGATAAAAAGACCGATGACCGATACAAAAATCAGAATAATCGGATCAAGGCGCCTGCCGCGCAAAAACCTCATTACCGCGTCTATGACCAGGTCATAGCAGACAAGCGCCGCGCACGCGGCGTTGACAAACGTTTTCAGTTGAACGCTGACCGGCAGGAACAATCCGGCTGCAAACAGCCCCGCCGACGCTATAAACATGACCGTCAGCAGGATGTTGACCGAAAAGCCCGCCGGCGCGTCAGACCTCTTCATCCGCGTCCGCCCCTCCTCTCCCGTCTCCGGTTTGGTAATGGCATATTCCTACAATACTCTCTGGATACAGCAAATGTCAACAATATTTGACATCCGCCGTTGGCTGAAAAGGCGTTAAAACGGCAGAAAAAAGCGTCCCCTGAGAACCCTCCGGGGACGCCGTCTGTCATTATTAAAAGCACCGTCGAATGCCGGAATTCGGATTATTCCTTCTCCTCCGCGTCCGCTTCGTCGTCCTCGTCAAATTCGAACTCCAGCTTCTCACCGCATTTCGGGCAGGTAATCGCGCCGTTTTCAAGGTCCTCCTCGTCAATGACAATGTCCTCGTTGCAGGAGGGACAGGTCACCTCGTAGGCATACTCGTCGTCACAGCAACAATCGTCATCGCCGCCGCAGCAGTTGTCATCATCATCATCATCGTCGTTGTCATACTCGTCCTCGTCATCGTCGTCGCCAAAGAGGATTTCCTTCACGTCCGACATGTCCTCAGACAGGGCGTCCAGCTCATCGCCGAGATCCAGCGCGTTTTCACTCAGATCTTCCAGCTCATAGGCCATTTCCTCGAGGGTGTCGATGATCGCCGATATGAGCTTGCCTTCCTTTGTCTCCGTATCAATCGCCAGTCCTTCGGCGAGCCCTTTCAGATATGCCACTTTTTCCGTTACTGTCATGATGATACCTCCTTCTGCTATTATGGCGGCTTATTCAAAAATTAAAACAGGGAAACGCAAATTAAAGGTTAACGTTTTTAAACGGTTGCCTAGCTCTTGGAGCGCTCCAGATACTCGCCCGTTCTCGTATCGATGCGGATTTTTTCACCCTCGCTGATGAAGAGCGGCACCTTGACCTCCGCCCCCGTCTCCACGATGGCGGGCTTTGTCACGTTGGTGGCCGTGTCGCCCTTGAAGCCGGGGTCCGTCTTTGTGACCACCAGATCGACAAAGTTCGGCGGCTCCACGTTAAACACCTTGCCCTTATACGAATAGACCGTGCAGGGCATGTTTTCCTTGACAAACTTGAAATTCTCGCCCAGCAGGCTGCCGTCGATGGGCTCCTGCTCGTATGTCTCCATATCCATAAAATAGTACAGGTTGCCGTCGTTATAGCTGTACTCCATTTCACGGCGGTCAACATAGGCGTTTTCAAATTTATCCGTGGGGCTGAATGATGTTTCAACAACGGCGCCGGTCATGACATTCTTCATTTTAGTGCGGACGAACGCCGCGCCCTTACCCGGTTTGACATGCTGGAATTCGACGACCTGCATGACTTTTCCGTCCCATTCAAAGGTCACGCCGTTTCTGAACTCACCTGCAGAAATCATACTTTAATTTTTCCTCCCGTATAGTGTCTTCTCCGTGAAAGATTTTATCCTATGTCCGGCCGTTATGCAAGGACAATTTATACAATCAGCAGCGTCTTTGGCAGATTTGTGATATTCTCGCAGCCGTCCCGGGTCAGATAAATCACGTCCTCGATCCGGACGCCGTATCTTCCGGGGATGTAAATGCCCGGCTCGGCCGAGATCACCGCCCCCTCCGGCAGCGGGCGGTCATAGGACGCGGCGGCGGTGGGCGCCTCGTGCACCGCCAGCCCCAGGCCGTGGCCGAAGCCGTGGCCGAAATACTTTCCGTAGCCGGCCTTCTCGATGACAGACCGCGCCGCGGCGTCGATATCGCAGCCCTTCACGCCGGCCTTCGCCGCCTCAATGCCGGCCAGCTGCGCGTCGAGGACCGTCTGGTAGATCTTGGCCATCTCCTCGTCCGGCTTGCCGACGCAGACCGTCCGGGTGGTGTCGGAGCACCAGCCGTCCTTCTTCGCGCCGAAATCGATGGTCAGAAACCCCGGTCCGATGGGCGTGTCCGACGGCTCCCCGTGGGGCATGCTGGAGTTTTTGCCGGAGACGATGATCGGGTCAAAAGACTTGTCGTCGCCGCCGTTTTTGAGAATGCGGCAGACAAGCTCCGCCGCCAGCTCCCTCTCGGTGATGCGGCCGGAAATAAGGGGCAGGATCTCCTCAAAGGCCTTTTCGGCGATGCGCTGCGCGTTAACAAGCCCCTGGAGGTCTTCCCTTGATTTCACCGCCCGCAGGTCCGTTAAAAGCTTCTGCGCCGGCACAAGCGCCGCCGTGAGCTTCTCCTTCCACTCGGCGTGCTCAGAAAACGTGACGCTCTCCTCCTCAAAGCCGAGGGTTTTGATGTTTTCCGCCTCAATAATGGCGTTTAAGCGCTTGGAATACGTCTGCTCCCGGTCCACGCACCCGACCTGGGCGCCCGCGATGGATTTTTCAGCCGCCTCCACATAGCGCGAATCGGTGAAGAACCACGCCTTTTCCGCCGTCACCAGCAGAACGCCCGCGGAGGACGGGAAGCCCGTGGCATACCGTCTGTTCAGTTCGCTGGTGACCAGCATCGCGTCTGTTTCGCCGGCTTTGACCGCCGCCTTGATTTTCTCCAGATTGTTCATGCTTTTTTCCTTCTCTGTTTGATCTTATTTTTATTCGGGCACATGGCGCGGAAGGGCGCTTCCAGCCAATAGCGCATGTTTAACAGGGGGTTGATGATTTTAATGGGCTCCACAATGATCGAGGTCACGCCGGCGCTGTTGGCAGCGATGACGTCGGTAAAAATCTGGTCTCCCGCCAGCGCCGTCTCCTTTTCCGTTTTGCCCAGCTGCTCCAGCGCCTTTCTCACGCCGGAGGCAAAGGGCTTGTTGGCCCCCATGATAAAGCCGATGCCGAACCGGTCGGCAAAGGCCTTCACCCGGGTCTCGCCGTGGTTGTTGCTGACCATAAACAGCTCGATTCCGGCGTCCTTGACGCTCTTTGCCCAGTCGGCAATTTCACGGGACGGCTCCAGAGTGCCGTAGGGCGCGAGGGTATTGTCCAAATCCAGCAGCAACAGCTTGATGCCGCGCAGCTTCAAAAAATCCGGCGACACGTCGCAGATGCTGTGAAAGGAATAATCGGGAATCAGTGAAAAGCTCATAACAGGCACCCTGGCTTCATATTTTAATATTGATAACTCCTTACGGCGTCTTTTAATAATGTGCTGGCACGGTGTTTATGACGGGAGGAATGTACAATGAATACGATGACAAACCTCATTCTGGCCGCTCCTCCGGAATACATACGGCGGGCAGCCGCGACGCACCGGCCTGTTGCCCATATGATTTACAGGATCGGGCGCGGGTATCACCTTTTCAGGGCCCAGAACGCGGCCGTTGCCGGCGGCGGCCTGATGGTTGTGGATACCGACGGCTATACGGGCGGCGGCCCCATGGCGGTTCTTGTGTCAGAAATTCTCAATGAGTGCGAAAAAAACGCCTATACGGGCATCGTCCTGGATATCGGCGGCGCCTCTCCCAGGTCGCTGGC
>JAJUHI010000013.1 GCA_029267955.1 Sporobacter termitidis
AAAGAGTGATGACGCGCGTCATCACTCTTTCGGGTTTCATCTATGCATTGCGGGCGTGGTGTGCCGTGAATGCGTTTTTGTCTGATGCTGCCATTTTACAGGGCCCGCCTGAGAATATCAAGTATCTGCGGCGCTTTGTAACACAACGGTAACGATGCGTTTTGATTTACAGGTTCGCCAGCTTCAAAATCCAGGTGGTCTTCGGTTCCGCGACGGGCAGGGAGTCCTTCCAGCTTTTCAGATCGGTATCGCGCTTGCCCTCGTCCGCCAGAACGTCGCTGTACTGCTCGCCGGGGCCGGCAAAGTAGAGGATATAATAGCCCATCGTCTCGCTGTAAATAAGCGTGTGGTCGCCGGCCTTTCTCTCCGGGTCGTAGAGCCAGGCATCCACCTCATCGGGCATCTGTTTCCGGTAGATGTTCTCGGTGAGGCCGCTTTCGGTGATATCGGCCAGATACGTTTCGGCAAGCTCGGAGAGCTTTTCCTGGGTGGCGCCGGCCGCGAGCCATTCATCGTTGATCTTTTCGGCCAGCTCCTTCGCCTCCTCCTTCGCCTTGGCAACAGCCGCGTCGTACCCCTCCTGATCGTCGGTGTACAGGTTGGCGTTGACCTCGTCGGGCGCGATCCGGATCATCTGGGCGTCGACGGTTTTGTAGTGGTTATCGGATCTAGAGACAAAGTAAACTACATAATAGCCGTTTGTCGATTCAAAGGCGGATACGTCGCCCTCGCTGCGGCCGGCTTCCTTCAGCCAGTCGCCGTAGGTGGCGCCCAGCAGCTCGCCCTTGTACACACGCAGGGTCGCATCGTCGTCCTTGTACAGTTCGGCGTCATATTCCCTTGCCTTGTCAATGAAGGACTGCTCGTCCGTAATTGCGGCCACATAGGCCTCCGCCTTGGCGCCGGCCGCGGCAAGGGCCTGCTTCTTGGCCTCTTCCAGCGCCGCTTCGTCCTCGTAGTCCTCCTCGTTGACCTCGTCGGCTTTCACCAGGAAGTACCGGTAGGTAAAGGTGTCGTAGCTGTCCTTCTTCTCGTTGTAAAAGGCCTCCAGCTCTTCCGGCGTGTAGACGAACGCATCGCGGACGTACTTGGTATAGGCGTCCACCAGGTAGGCGCGCTCGGTGGCCTTTCTGAAATACGTTTCGTTCATCCCCTTGCCGTAAACGGCCCTGAGATACGAGTCGAGGTCCGGGTATCCGTAAGTAACGGCCATCCCCAGGACGTTGGAGATTTCTCTTTCGATCTCCTGCTTGTCCTCTTCGGAAAGCTCAAAGCCGGCCTTTTGCGCTTCAATGTAGATCCGGTTGTCTTCCTTCATCTGGTCCAGGGCGGTTCTCGTAAAGAATTCCGCCCAGGTTTCGCCGGTCTCCTGGTCATATATCTGGCTTTTCAGAGACTTCTGGGTATCCGGGAGCAGGCTGTTAATACCCGTATTGCCCATGCTCTGGTAATACTGCAGATACATGTTTTTGTAATAAAAGTTAAAATCCGTCAAGCTGTATTTGACATTGTCGATGGTCACAGCCGTCATTTTCTGTCTGAGATAATTGGAATTTAAAAATAGCGAGGCTAAGAAAAGAACGGCGACGACAATGACGGTAATCAGGGCCGCCCGCGCAGTTACCCAGGCCTTGTCTGTGTCGTTTCTACGGCCCTTTTTCCCCGGGAAACCGCGTTTCTTCTTGTTCTCGGATGAACTCATCAGCTGTCATTCCTTCTGAAAATATGTAGGGTATCCGCCGCTTTGGCAGGTACGTTGCAGGTCAACAGAGGATATTATACTTGAAACGATCCTTTCTTTCAAGTTAAAACATCCGATCTTATCAATTATTTAACAAAGCCCGCCGGCGCTGCGGAAAGCCGCGGGACGTCCGGGGAGCTTGGCTGACGGCAAAAACAAACCCCGCCGTGCCGTGTAAGCCAATTTATAACCTGCACCACTCGGCAGGTGGGTTTCCTCCTCCCGGCTTCGCTGCTTCCAACGTCCAATCGAATCCGGAGGATTCTATGGGAGGCCTGCAATACACCGGGAGAGTCCGGAATCCCTTATAAATAATGTGGGTTTAAAAAGGCTTATCACGAACAGAGCAGGGCGCGCCGGACGCCTGGGCATCCGGGCCAGTGTTATCGTGTGATTTTTCGCTTTTAATTTAGCATACGGCGCGGTATTTTTCAATGGTCCGGGCATTGAATAATTCTGGATATTCAGGCCTCGGCGCCGTCCTCCTCCTCGTCGCCGAACAGCTGTTGCATGAATGTATCGTAAACGGCTTCCATCTCCGCCTCGTCATCGACGGTGGCCAAAATCTCCTCTCCGTTTTCCTCGATAACCTTGAGGATGATCATGCCGTAATCCTCGTGGTCCTCATCCATGTCTGCCGGCAGGAAGGCCATGTACAACGCGCCTTCATGCTCTATTGTGTCCAGATGCTCCAGCTCAAATTCATTCCCGTCGTCGTCCGTGACGGTGATATAGTCGCTGCCGAATTGTTCGCTCACCGGTTTTCCTCCTTACTGCTGCCCACGCACGGGTTACAAGTGTAATTCATACCGTGCCTGTTCAAACTATAAAATAACAGCACAATGCTTGCTGTGCTGTTAAGCGCAGCAATATTGTGCCCTTATCATATACCGGCGCCGGGGATTTTACAAGTACGAGCTGTCCGCGCCTGTCCGCCGGAACTTTTTTATCGTAAAACAGTCTTATGGACATCACGGCAAGGGAGGGCGCGCCGTTACGAGCCGAAATCCTCCAAAAGCTTCAAAACATCCTCATAGGTGCTGGCCTCAATGCCGGCCTGGAGCTTTTCCCTGTCCACCGACCGGAGGGTCTCGGTCTCTATCATTGTTTCAATACCGGGGGTCTCGTCGTCCCTGTTAAAAAACACGGCGATGTGCCCGTTGTGGGCGCGAATCAGGTACGGCGCCGGCGCCGGCGTCTCGGAGAACACGGCGCGGCCGCTTTCCGAAGCGCCGTTTAGGACGGACGTGAGCGCCGTCAGGACCAGCATCAGGACGGCAATCAGGACGACGACGGTTAAAAGCGCGGCTCTGAACGCTCTGTTTGACATGAAATCACGGCCTTTCCGCGGTTATTCTGCGGAGATTATTCCCATTTTTTCCCGTCTTTATGCCGGAAAGGCGCCCTCCTGTAAATAATTGCAAAAAGATTTGACAGATGTGTTACAATGTCTGTAGCAAACTGGCAATTGCATGCTTTTCGCCGTTAAAAACAAGCATCTGATGTCTCTTGACTGCGAGGTGAACCATTTGTCTATAGGTAAGGTCAATACAAAACTGAAAAACCGCATGGGCACCGTCGGCAGGCTCGTGACACTGCTTTTAAAAATCATCGGGACGCTGCTTTTGATCGTCGTCACCACAGGCCTCATCTTTGCCTGTATTTTCGCCGTTTACATCAACGCGAACCTGATGGACGAACTGGACGTCCGCCCCGAAGAGTTCAAACTGAACCAGTCCAGCGAGGTTTTCTACCAGGACAAGGAAACCGGCGAGTGGAAAAAGCTTGTCACGCTGCAGAGCAGCGAGTACCGGAAATGGGTGGATTACGAGGCGATCCCCCACTATGCCGAGCAGGCGCTGGTGGCCATCGAGGACCAGCGTTTCTACGATCATCACGGCGTCGACTGGTACAGGACCGCCGGCGCGTTCGTCAACATGTTCCTGAGCATGCGCGACACCTTCGGCGGCTCCACCATCACCCAGCAGCTGATTAAAAACCTGACGGAGGAGGACGAGGCCACCGTCCAGAGAAAGCTGCGGGAAATTTTCCGGGCGCTCCAGTTTGAAAAGGAATACGATAAAAAAGAAATTATCGAATGGTACCTGAACAAGGTCAACTTCGGCGGCAACTGTTACGGCATCGGCGCGGCCGCCAATTACTATTTCGGCAAGGAGGCCTCCGACCTGACGCTGGCCGAATGCGCCGCCATTATCGGCATCACCAACAACCCGTCAAAATATAACCCCTACATCAACAAAGAAAACAACAAGGCGCGCCAGGAGCTGATCCTTGGCGAAATGTACCGCCAGGGCTACATCTCCAAGGAAGAGCTCGACGAAGCCGTCAGCCAGGAGCTGGTCTTCCAGAAGGGTGAAAACAACAAGGACAGCGCCGTCACCTACAGTTGGTTTGTGGACGCCTTAATCGAGGATATCCTCACCGATCTCATGGAAATGAGAAACTGCTCCAGAAAGGTCGCCGAGGACCTGCTGCTGACAAACGGCTATAAAATCTACTGCACGCTGGACCCGGAGATACAGGAAAAGGTGGACAGCGTCTACACGGACCTGTCCGCAATCCCGAAGGTATCGGGCTCCAACCAGCAGATACAGTCGGCCATTGTGATTATGAACCCGTATACGGGCGATATCGTGGCACTCGCCGGCGGCGTCGGCGAAAAGAAGGGCAACCTTATTTTAAACCGGGCCACCCAGAGCCAGCGTCCCCCCGGCTCCGCCATTAAGCCTCTGTCGGTTTACGCGCCCGGCATCGAGTACCGGTTTATCACGCCGGACACGCGCTTTGAGGACAGCGCGGACGTCAGGCTGTCCGGCACGGACTGGATGACCAAGAACGACGACCTCCGCTACAGCGGCGTTGTAACGGTCCGGGAGGCGCTGCGCCGGTCGATCAACACCGTCGCGGCACAGATTGTGGATAAGATGAGCCCGTCCGTCTCCTACAGCTTCATGACGGAAAAACTGGGCTTTGAGCTGTCGCCCTACGACGAGGATTACGCGCCCATGTCCATCGGCCAGCTGACCCACGGCGTGACGGTGCGCGAGATGGCCTCGGCCTATACGATGTTTGACAACCGCGGCATCGTCACCAAGGGGCGCACCTACACGCAGGTCGTTGATATAAACGGCAACATCATCCTCGACAACAAGCCGGAGCAGACAATCGCCATCAGCGAGGTTACCGCCTATTGGGTGACAGACATGCTCGCCGACGCCGCCAAAAACGGCACCGGTTATGAAGCCAATCTCGGCAGCATGATGCCGGTGGCCGGTAAAACGGGTACCTCCGGCGACAAAAAGGACCGCTGGTTTGCCGGCTACACGCCGTATTATGTCGGGGTGGTCTGGACCGGCTACGACACGCCGGCGGCGATGCGCGTCAGCGGGAACCCTTCCGCCCAGTTGTGGAAAAAGGTCATGTCGCTGGTGCACGAGGACCTGCCCTATAAAGAGTTCTACAAGCCGGCGGATACGACGCTGGTGCCGATTGAGGGCGTGGCCGAAGAGGTTTCGTACACCATCCGGGGCGTCACCGTCGACGGAGAAGTTCTGTACGAGATGACCGAATCCGGCGTCCGCGGCCGGGATGCGACGGCCCTGGCCGTCGTGCTGGAAGCATATGAAATCGTCGGCCAGTCGCAAAAGACAATCACGCTGAGCAAGGACGCCAGCGCCAATGTCATCGAGTTTTATTACAGGCTGATCGGCCATACCGGCGAGCCCACCGAAGAACCAACCGGAGACCCGGGGAGCGAGCCGTCGCACACCCCCTGGCCCTGGCCGTCCCCGTCGCCCTCGCCGTCACCGTCTCCGTCGCCTTCCCCCTCGCCCTCCCCGTCTCCCTCGCCCATTTGGCCGCCGTCGCCCTCGCCTTCCCCATCGCCGGCCGCCGGCACCTCGCCGGATATCACGCCGGTCCCCTCCGCGTCGCCCGACGGCCCGGACGAATCTCCCGGCCCTATTTAGCCGGTAAAACAGCAAGGCCCACGGTCAATAAGACCGCGGGCCTTTTTGTTGTCTTGTGATATAAGAGCCGGATAATGTCCCGTGCGACAAGCTCAGTTGCCGAAGAATTTCGCGTGGACGGCCTGGACGGCCCGGTCGGCCTCCGATTCGTCCACCAGCACCGAAACCTTGATCTCGCTGGTGGAGATCATATGGATATTGATCTTTGCCGCGTAGAGCGCTTCAAACATCAGCGCCGCCACGCCGGAGGAGTTGACCATCCCGGCGCCCACCATGCTGACCTTGGCGATCTTGTCGGTGACGCTCAGCTCCTTAAAGCCGATAACCTCCTGCTGCTCCTGAAGGGATTGCACCGCCTGGGCCATGTCGCTTTTGGCAACGGTAAAGCTGATATCCTGCGTGTCCCCGTGGCCGATGGACTGGAGAATGATGTCCACATTGATCTTATGCCTGGCCAGCTCCCTGAAAACCTTAAAGGCAACGCCGGGTTCATCCTTGACGCCGATGAGCGCGATACGGGCGACATTTGTGTCCTTGGCGATGCCGCTGATCTTTGTCTGTTCCAATTTTACAACCTCCTTGACCTTTGTACCGGGGGCGCGTACGAAGCTGGACAGCACCTCCAGGTTGACGTTATACCGTTTGGCCATTTCCACCGAACGGTTGTGGAGCACCTTGGCGCCCAGGGACGCCAGCTCCAGCATCTCATCGTATGTAATCTCTTCAAGCTTCCGCGCGTTCGGCACCTTGCGCGGGTCGGCGGTGAAAACGCCCTCCACGTCCGTGTAAATCTGGCACAGATCGGCGTTCATCGCCGCGGCGATGGCGACGGCCGTCGTGTCCGAGCCGCCGCGCCCCAGCGTTGTGATGTCGTCATACTTGTTGATCCCCTGGAAGCCGGCCACAATCACAATCCGCCGTTTGTCCAGCTCGTTTCTGATACGATCGCAGGAGACCTTTTTGATCCGGGCGTTGCCATAATCGGAATTTGTCAGCATCCCGATCTGCCAGCCCGTCAGCGATATGACCGGAAGGCCCATTTTTTCAAGCGCCATGGCCATGAGCGCGATGGATATCTGTTCGCCGGTGGACAGCAGCACATCCATTTCACGCTTTGAGGCATGAGGATTGATTTCCGCCGCCTTTTCTATCAATTCGTCGGTGGTGTCCCCCTGGGCGGACAACACGACCACCACATCGTTGCCCTCACTGTACGTTTCGGCGATGATTCCCGCCACACGCCATATCCGTTCGGCGTTGGCCACCGAGCTGCCGCCGAATTTCTGAACAATAAACGCCATCCCAATTCCTCCAATGATGTTCAAGCCGATTAAACGTCACATGCAATTGACCATTGCATGTATAATTTCAAGGCCCGGCCGATATGATGGTATCAGATGCCTGGCATCAAAGTGCCTGGCATCAAAGATGCCATGGTATCTTTTACGACACCATGGCATCCTGCCGCCATCATATCGCTCCTGTTGTCAGTCTATGATGCGAAACGCCGATTGCACCGCCATCTGATCAAACAGAGTTTCTGCTTTTTTCCCGTTCATTCGTTCCGTGACAAACGCCACGTCGCCGTCCGCCCGGCCGGGGTCGGCGGGGATGAAGGTCACGTCGCCGAACACGCTCTTCACGGCCTCTTCGCTGCCGGCGACGCGGACGTACCAGCGGCTTTCCAGCAACCCGGCGTCGAGCAGGCTCTCCGGGTCGCTGTCGGCCCAGCTGAGCCACTTGCGCGCATTGATATGCTTGGCCGCGTCGATGATATCGGCCACAACGGCGCTGGCCGTCGGCAGCTTGCCGGCGCCGGCGCCATAGAACATCACGTCGCCGATGGCGTTGCCCCGGACGACGATGCCGTTCATAACGCCTTCCACGCTAGAGACGAGATTCTCCTGGCTGACAAGGTGCGGCGCAACATAGACGGTTATCTTATCATCCTCGTGATGGATGGCCCGCCCCAGCAGCTTGACGGTATAGCCGATTTTGGCCGCGTTGGCGATGTCCTTGCGCGTCACGCGCTCAATGCCCTCCGTGGGCACCTGGTCGGGATAAACATGCCGGCCGAAGCAGAGCGCCGCCAGAATGCAGATTTTGCGGCAGACATCGTGGCCCTTGATGTCGGCCTCGGGATTGGCCTCGGCATAGCCCCGGGCCTGCGCTTCCCGCAGCGTCTCGTCAAAGGCCGTGCCGTTTTTCACCATCTCGGTCAGGATAAAGTTTGTCGTACCGTTGAGGATACCGTATATTTCATTGATACGGTTGGCCGCCAGGCACTGTGTGATGGGCCGGATGATCGGAATGCCGCCGCCCACGCTGGCCTCAAACAGATAGTTGACGCCTTTTTCCCGGGCAATCTGGGTCAGCTCGTATCCGCGGGTCGCCACAAGCTCCTTGTTGGACGTCACGACGCTCTTGCCGGCAAGCAGGCTCCGCCGGGTAAAATCATACGCCACGCCGGCGCCGCCGATGGTCTCCACGACAACCTTCACGTCCGGGTCGTTTTCGACAACCGAAAAGTCCTTGATGATCAGCTTCTCGTACGGGTTGCCCGGAAAGTCCCGCACGTCGACGATGTACTTGACCCTGATCTCCTGCGCCGCGTTCTGAGTCACCATGTCGGCATTTTGATCAATGACCTCCATGACGCCGGAACCCACCGTCCCGAACCCCAGAATTGCAATATCCAACATCCCAAAACCACCCCATATATGCAGTGCCGTGCTTTATATTTACGCGAATAGACACTTTGGTAATTTAGTATACTACCATAGTCTATTTTATTGTGCAACCGTTTCCTGGTCCAAATTTGATACGCCCGGATAAAAAGGTGGTGAACCATGCCGGAAAACAAGCATCTTCGCCGGGGCCTTTTCTGCCTGTACGGCGCGGCGGGCATTCTTTTTTTATGGCTGCTGCTCCGTTACGCCCTACCCTGGCTGCTGCCCTTTATCGTCGCGTTTCTCATCGCGCGGTTTGTCGAACCGGCGGTGCGCCACATGACAGGCCGCTACGGCATCCGCCGCGGGTACGCCTCGGCGCTGTGCACCATCGTCATATTCGCGGTGCTGATTGCCGCCACGGTCACAGCCATCGGCCGGGTCGTCATCGAGCTGAGCGCACTGGTCAAGGACCTGCCCACGCTCCTGAAAAACCTGACGGCCACCCTGTCCGTCATCGGGGACAGAATCGACGTCTATATCCGCTCCGCCCCGCCGGAAGTCCAGGACTTTCTGCGGCACTCAATGGACGGCTTCGGCGAGAAGGCCGCCCAGCTGCCGGCCAACCTGTCCGGCACCATCCTGAACCTGCTGTCCGACGTGGCAAAGCTCACGCCAAAGCTGGTCCTGTTCTTTTTTACATGCGCGCTGAGTGTTTTTTTCATCAGCTGCGGCTACGAGCAGGTGACGGCCTTTCTGCTGCGCCAGATCCCCAAAAACCGCCGCAGCGCCATGCGCGACTTTAAAAACGATCTCCTGTCCACCTTCGGCAAATGGGTGAAGGCCGAGCTGATGCTGTCCACCGTCACCTTCTTTGTGATGACCATCGCCTTTTTATACCTGCGCATCGAGTTTGCCGTGGTGCTGGCGTTTCTGGTGGCCGTGGTGGACGCGCTGCCCGTGCTGGGCTCCGGCACCGTGCTCATCCCCTGGGCCCTCGTATCGCTCATCGGCGGCAACATGCACACCGCCATCGCGCTTGTTGTCATCTACGCCATCAACGTGATCATCCGGAACCTTTTAGAGCCGCGGCTCATCGGCAAACAGATCGGGCTGCCGCCGCTGGCGACGCTGGTGGCCATGTACGTGGGCTTTTCCGCCGTGGGCGTGCTAGGCATGCTGCTGTTTCCCATCGGTCTGATCATGCTGAAGCATCTCAACGACAAGGGGTACATCAAACTGTGGAAGAGCTGACGCAAGGCATGCTGATCATGTCCTTGCGCGTATAGAGGAGGTGCGGACAAGCCATGTCGCCAAAAATAAAAAGCGCCGTTGCCGGCGCGCTGGCCGGGGCGCTCAACGGGTTTTTCGGCGCGGGCGGCGGCATGGTGCTGGTGCCGCTGCTTATACGCTGGGTAAAACTGGACGAGCGGCGGACCTTTGCCACCTCCGTTTTCATTATCCTGCCCCTCTGCGCGGTCTCTGCGGCGGTGTATCTGCTCAAATCCAAAATCGACCTGATGCTCACCCTGCCGTATCTTGCGGGGGGTCTGGTGGGCGGCTTCATCGGCGGCCGGTGCTTTAAAAGCATCCCCACCGCGCTGCTGCGCCGCCTGTTCGGCCTGCTGCTGATTTACGGCGGCATCCGCAGCTTATTACAATAAGGAGCGCATTGTTATGGGCTTTCTCATACCGGCCCTGGCGGGCTTTATCACCGGCGTCCTGTCCGCCTGGGGCATCGGCGGCGGGTCGCTGCTGGTTGTCTACATGACGGTCTTCGCCGGCGTACCCCAGCAGACGGCGCAGGGGGTGAACCTGACGTACTTTCTCCCCACCTCCCTGACGGCGCTGTACTCGCACCTTAAAAACAAGCTCGTTGAAACGCGGCTGGCCGTCCCCGCCGTCATCGCCGGCGTCCTGACGGCTGTCGGCGCCGCCCTTGCCGCGTCGGCCCTGGATACCGGCGTGCTGAAAAAGATTTTCGGGGTGTTTATCATCCTCGTGGGCGTCGGCGAGTTGTTCCGAAGAACGGAGAAGGGTGATAAAAAGGGATAGGGGCGGCCCGCCCGGCCGCCTCTTCTCAATTACCGCAGGCTCCCCAAGTACCCTTCCAGTATCAGGGACGCCGCCACGGCGTCAATTTTCCCTTTACGTTTTTTGCCGCCGACGCCGGCGTCCGACAGGATGCGGTGGGCGTCCACCGTGGTGCGCCGCTCGTCCCAGAGGACCACGTCCAAGCCGTGCTTTTCCCGGAGTAGGCCGGCCAGGGCCTGGCTTTTCTCCGCCCGGGGGCCCAGGGTGCCGTCCATGTTTTTGGGCAGCCCCAGCACCACGCGCGCCACGCTGCGGGATTTTGCCTCCGCGGCGATCCTCTCGGCCACCCGCTCGGGGTCCCACTCCGTAATGACAAAGGCTTCTCCGGCCAGGAGGCCCAGCGCGTCGGACACGGCAATCCCCGTCCGCGCGTCCCCGTAATCCACAGCCATAATGCGCATGTTTATCCCCCCAGCAATAGCGGCGTTTTACAGCTTAACCCGCGCTTCCTGCCGGCCAACCGGAAGGCTCATTTCAGATGCCGGTCGAGAAAGGCGAAGGTTTTGTCAATATTCTGCGGCTCGTTCCACCGAAGGTCCAGCCCTCCGTGGCCGTAGCCCTCCATGATCTCCAGCTCGGCGCGGCCTTCCCCGCAGACACGCCGTACCGTCTCCTCCAGCAGAAACGCCTGCCGGCACGGCACCGTCGTATCTCCCGAGCCGTGCTGAATCAGAATCGGCGGGAAGTCCTTGGTGATAAAGTTGAGGGGATTTGTAAAATACACAAGGCCCTCGATGTCCTTGACGGACGCGCCCAGCCAGATTTTACGGAAATCCGGCAGATTCGGGTCCGGGCCGCCGATTTTGGCCAGCTCCTCCTCCTGGACGATCATGTCAAACACGCCGAACCAACTGACCACGGCCTTCACCGCGCTGGAAACGCCGGGGTTGCCCATGGAGAAGTCCTCAAAGGCCGGGTTATTCTGGGTGGCCGCCGCCATGACGGCATAGTAGCCGCCGGCGCTGTCGCCGCAGGAGGCAAAGCGGCTCTCGTCCAGCATGTACCTGGACGCATTGGCCCGCAGGAACCGGATGGCGGCCTTCACGTCAAACAGCGGCGCCGGGTATTTGGCCTCCATCCCCAGCCGGTATTCCACGGTGACAACCGCATAGCCCCGGTTGATCCCGTCGATGGCCTGTAAAAACTGCGTGTCGCGCTTGCTGCCGAAGATAAAGGCGCCGCCGTGGATGAAAATCAGCGTCGGGAAGGGCCCCTCCCCTTCCGGCGGCAGCAGGATGTCCAGCTTCTGGCTGGGAGACTGGGTTGCGTAGGAAATATCCAGAAATTTGCGTTTGATCGGGCTGAAATCAATGGTTGGGACTTCCATCGTCCCCGGGGGCGGCATATTGATCGTCCATGTCTCCATAGTTCTTCTCCATTCTGCCTACTTACCGGCGTTTTTCAGCCGGCGGTCAAAGAAGTCAAAGATTTTTTCGTTGACCTCTGGCGCGTCCCACCGCAGGTCGATGCCGCCGTGGTTGTAGCCCTCGTAAATATCCATTTCCACCCGGTCGGCCCCGCATACGGTACGGACTTTTTCTTCCATCAGGTACGAATGGCGCACCGTGACGACCATGTCGTCGGTGCCGTGCTGGAGGTAGATGGGCGGGAAATCCCGCGTGATGTAGCGCAGGACGTTTGTAAAGTGCATCAACCCGGGGATATCCTTGGCGGGCGCGCCGAAGAGCTGGATATCAATCTGGTCGGCGTTCGGGTCGGCCTTGGGCGGGTCTTCATGGGCAGCCGCGCTCTGCACAAGAAAATCGCACAGGCCGAACCGGCTGTGCACCGCCTGCACCGCGCTGGAATAAGCGGCGTTGCCCATGGACAGGTCCTCAAAGACCGTCGTCCACTGGGTGGCCGCCGCCATATTGACGTAATAGCCGCCGGCGCTGTCGCCGCTGAACGCGAACCGGTTGCCGTCCAGCATATACCTTGCGGCGTTGGCGCGCAAAAACCGGACGGCGGCCTTCACGTCGAACAGCGCCGCCGGGAATTTGGCCTCCGGCGCCAGCCGGTGCTCCACCGAGACGACGGCATACCCGCGGTTGATGCCGGGCAGGGCCTGCAGGAGCTGGGCGTCGCGCTTGTCGCCCAGGACAAACGCGCCCCCGTGGACGAAAATCACCGTGGGAAACGGGCCGTCCCCCTCGGGCGGCAGATAAATGTCCAGCTTCTGGTTGGGTGACTGGGTCGCGTAGGGGATGTCAAGATACTTGCGGCTGATGGACGACACGTCCACCATCGGCATATCCATCGTCCCAGGGGCGGGCATGATGACAGACCATGTTTCCATGCTGTTTCCTCCGTCTATGTAATATTTTTAAACAGCTTTATCGGGTTAATAAACAAAAGCATTATAACATTTTCCAATTGCGAACGCAAAACATTCCGGCCGATTCAATGAAATTGGCCCCCGCCGCCGGCGGGGGCCGTAATCTTTAATTCTTTTATTTGAAATAGATTTTGCTCTGCTTGCGGATCTCGTCCATGATGCAGTCGTTGACGCCCGGGTAGATGCTCCCCTCGCCGCCGTAAGTCAGGCACGGGATGAACATGCCGCCCTCGTGATACTCCCGGCAGGCGCGGGCCACTTCGGCGCGGACGACTTCTTCGGTCCAGTCGCGGCGGTCGACAACGGATGCGTCAATGCCGCCCATGAGGCAGAGCTTGTAATCGGTGTCCTTTTTGATCTGCTGGATATCGTTGGAGGGCAGGATGCCTTCCCAGATATCAATGCCGATTTCCACCATGTCCTTGGCGATGGGCTGGCAGTAGCTGTCGGCATGGTGCATGGTGATGATGTTGTGCTTTTTCATCAGGGAATAAATCTCTCTGGCGGGTTCCTTGTAAAATTCGCGCCAGACATCGGGGGCCATGAACATGGCGTGCTTGGAGCCCCAGTCGTCATGGAACATGATCACGTCGGGATGGAGATTGTCGATGAGCAGCTGAATCTGCTTGAGCTTAAAGTCCTTGATGGCGTTGATCAGATCGTGCATCGCATCCGGCTCCATGAGCAGGTTGCACAGCGTGTCCTCAAAGCCCATGAGGAAGTGGCAGGACTCAAAGAGCCCCGTCACGTTCCAGACCATGACGAACTTCCCTTCGGCGCGGACCTTTTCCGCATCGGCCTTGGCCTGGGTCCAGTCGAAGGGGATCTTGTCCAGATCGGGGAATTTTACATAATCGCGCCACCTTGTCACATCGGGGCAGACCTTTGTCTCGTCGGTGACGATGGGCATGGCGCCCGGCTCTTCCTCGCCCCAGTACAGCTTAACGCCCAGTGGGTTGACGGCCTCCTGGCCCGGCGCCACCGGGCTCATGTAATAGAAAACCGGGTCCCATACCTGCGGGAACGGCTCCCACTCGTTGACAAAAGCGTCCGGTTTGCCGTTTTTCAGGGTTTCGTAAACATTCTCCTTCAGCGATAACACAGATAATCCCCCTTAAGTATGTATTACTGTTTATACTACCGGAGCCGACCTTGAATCAAGCCCCGGCCGTTATATTACGCTTCTGATATCATAACGCATTGTGTACGAATTTGTAAATATATATCGTGAATTTACGGGAGCTTTCTGTGCACTTTCCACTGAGCGCGCTTTAAAACCTTCCAACCGCTGGTTGGAAGCGGCTTTGATGCGTCCAAAGAACGCTTTATTGTTTTTCGGCGGAGCCGCTGTATACTGAAGATGCAGCTGCACACTGATTTATGGAGGTATCAGAAATGTCAGCCATTCAAATCGGCCAGCAGATCGCCTTTTTGAGAAAACAGGAGCGGCTCACGCAGGAGGAGCTGGCGCAGGCGCTGGGCGTTACAAATCAGGCCGTTTCAAAATGGGAAAGCGGCGCCTGCTGCCCGGATATCACCCTGCTGCCGCAAATCGCCGCCTACTTCAAGGTATCCGTCGACGAGCTGCTCGGGTACCGGCCCGCCGACAGCCTCAACGATGTGAGCCTCAAGATTAAAAACCTCTTTCAAAACACCCCCGCCGAAGAGTGCTTTGACCTGGCTTACAAGCTGGCATTTGTCCTTCACGAGGGCGCGGTCACGCGGGGCTATAAGGGGTATGTGCCCTGGGACACGTCCAAAGAAAGACTGACGGACGAGGCTCTTTATCAATGGGGTTACTCCGCCTGCAGCGAGCCGGAGGGCGTCACCGTCATGAAAAGGAGCACGGTCGTCATCGCCAGCGAAAAGCACCATACGCCCATGTCATCGGGGGACGTGCAGGAGGTTTTAAACGCGCTCCAGCGCCTGGGCAGCTGGCAGACTCTCCGCGTCCTGTACGGGCTGTATGAGCTGACCTTCAGGGATTATAGCGTCTATATGACGCCCGAGGAGATCGGCAGCGCCTGCGACCTCCCTGTCGACGCGGTTCAGCGCGCCCTTGACTGGCTGCCCGTCCAGATAAAAACGGAGGACGGCAGGGCGCGTTACCGGCTGGACAACACCTGCATGCACATCCCGACAATCTTGTCACTGCTGACGCGCTGAGATCAGGCGCACCGCCGCTGGATTGCCATACATAAAGTCTAAGCCGTCCATGTTTGAAACATGCCGTTTGCGCCCATAATTCAGTCAGCAGATATTTTAAAGCAGCGGTGATACTCATGCTCGACATTCCACAAGCGCTGGCAGACGTGCAGTCGCACCTTGAATATGCCGTACGGATGGTCGCCCAGCTCCGGGCCGACAGCGCGCCGGCAGGCTCTGTGAAAGCGCCGCCGGCAAAGGGCGGGCAGGCGCAGTACCCGTCGGATATTTCCCTGCGCCTGGCGGTGCTCCACGACTATATCCGCATCACGGGGAAACGGCTTGACGAAATCGACGGCCAGCTGCGCCTGCATGACGAGAAGGACGATCTGGAATCCTTTTTAAAATCATGGGGACTTTAACTGTCGGCAAAGCCCTTCTGGCTTTGCCGACAAATTTGCATGCAGGTCGCTTAAGCCGCTCCCTGCATGAGATTTGTCCTTTCCGACGCACATGTCGTCGGAAAGGACAAATCTAACTTTATTTCCGCCGCGCGCGGCGGAAACTCTGCGAGGCTTTCCGCATTTGCACGGTTTGTCTGCAAGCTAAAACAGGGTATGGCGGAAAGCCATACCCTGTCTGCCGTTTATATGGTTTATGCAATACCGGGGGTGTAGGACTGGGCCATGAAGACGATGATGGCCAAGAGGTTTAAGCTGAGGCTGATCAGGTACAAAAACAGCACCACCTGCTTTTGGGACAGGCCCTTTGACAGCAGCCGGTAGTGAATCTGCATGGAATCGCCCACATAGACGGGCTTGCGCGCCTTCATCCTCTTGAGGACGACGAACAGGTTGTCGAATATCGGCAGGCCCAGCGCGATGACCGGCACGAAAATGGAGATTGCCGTGGCCTGCTTGAAAGCGCCGTCCAGAGAGATGAGACCCAGCATGAAGCCCAGGGAGGTGGCCCCGGCGTCTCCCATGAGGATTTTTGCCGGGAATTTGTTGTACTTTAAGTAACCAAGGCAGATGCCCACCAGCGCGATCCCCATGACGGCGGCGGGGTCGTTGCCCTTGGCCAGGGCGACGATGAACAGCGTGCACGCGGAGATGCAGGAGAGCCCGCCGGCCAGGCCGTCCATGCCGTCCATGAAGTTGATGACGGTGGTCACGCCCAAAAGCCATGTGATCGTCAGGGTAAACTGCAGCCAGCCCGGGAGCAGGATATAGTCGCCATTGAAAATATTCGTGAACCCCAAAAACCGGACGCCCGCCACATAGACAAGCACGCAGGCGGCCAACTGGACAATCAGCTTCGGCAGCGCTTTTAAGTCGCTGCCCTTGATTTTGTACCAGTCGTCCAGCATCCCGATGCCAAAAATCATCGCGGCGCTTAAAAGCAGCAGCAGGGATTTTGCCGAAAAGTCCCGGATGATCAGAAAATAGCACACCCAGAAGGTAAAGAATATCCCCACGCCCGCCAGATACGGCTTGGCCTCCGTATGGATTTTCCGTTCCTCGTCCTTCGGCTTTTCCTGATAATCGATTTTAATGGCCAACTTTCGCAGCAGCGGCGTCGCTAACAGCATCATCCCCAGCGCGAGGCCGAACGTCAAGAAATACTTCAGCATTGTTACCCTCGGTCACCTTTTTATCCATTCTGTTATATACCATAAAATTTATACATCATAACATGGCCACTGTAAAGTATTCCGTTGGATTAATTTTCATACCACTTGGCCTGGGCGTTGTACATATCCCGATACTTTTCACAGCTAGTCATCAGCTGCGCGTGGGGCGCTACGGCGATGATTTTCCCCTTGTCCATCACAACGACCCTGTCGGCCTCCTTCACGGAGCCCAGCCGGTGGGTGACGATGATGGCCGTCTTCCCCTTGGACAAGTTCATAAACTGCTTGTATATCCGGCTCTCCTCAAGGGGGTCGATGGCCGCGGTGGGCTCGTCCAGCACCACCAGGTCGTGGTCGCGGTACAGGCCCCTGCCGATGGCGATGCGCTGCCACTGGCCGCCGGACAAATCCACGCCGTCAAATTCCCGGGAGAGCATGGTGTCCAGCCCGTCGGGGAAAGTGTCCGCCGCCACTTCAACGCCCGCGGCCGCCAGCGCCTTGTCCGCCGGTTCGCCGCTGCCCGGCTGGCTGATGGTCACGTTCTCCCCCAGCGTCATCAGGTAGCGCTGATACTTTTGGAAAACGCCCGTCAGGCCGCTAAACAGCGACGGTCCGTCCGCCGCCGCCGTGTCCAGCCCCCGGGTGATCACCCTGCCCTCGGTCGGCTTGTACATGCCGGTTAAAAGCCGCACCAGCGTCGATTTGCCCGCGCCGTTTTCCCCCACGATGGCAATCGTTTCACCGGGCTGTATCGTCAGCGACACGTCGTCGATGCTTTTGGAGGCGGCGCCGGGATATGTAAAGCTGACGTTTTCCATCACGATGCCCCGGCTTTTATCCGCGGCCATTTTGACGCCGCCGCGCTCGGGAAGTTCCATGAAGCGGACATAATTCTGCGCCGCGCCGAAATTTTTTGCCATATTGCCCAAGTGGGAAAAGGCTTCGTTCATGACGCCGAACATCGTAGAAATAGATCCGAACACCGCGGCAAAGGCGCCCACGGTAATCTCTCCGCCGAGCAGCGACGACACCAAAAGGTAGACAATCCCGCCCCAGCCCAGCGTGGAGACAAGGGTGATGACAAGCTCCAGGCCGTTTTCCTTTTTGGTCGCCTTCCACTCGGCGGCCGACAGCTCCCGGCAGGTCTCCAGAAAGCGCCCCATGAGCATTTTGAACGCGCCCAAAAGCCGCGTCTCCTTGAAAAACTCCCGGCCCGTCATCGTGCTGTCGTAAAAATCAAACCGGCGGCGGATCGGCGCGGCCTCGTCCTCAAATTTTGCGATGATTTGTGTTTTCAGCAGCTGGCCGAACAGCGTGGGCACAAACACGCAGAGAATCGCCAGAATAAATTTGGGACTGAGATGGTTTAAGTAAAAGCCCATAAACAGAATATACGGCAGGTAAAAGGTAAAAATGGTGATTCCCAGGTTCATGATGTATCTGGTGTTGAAGGCGCCCTCCTGGGCCTTGTTAATCAGGTCCTGCAGCGCCGTATCCTCCAGGCAGACGGGGTCAATGCGCCCCATTTTTGCGTGGATGCGGCGGGACGTTTCGCCGCTGCCTTTTGTAAAAGCCACTTGGTGCATAAAATTATGCAATCCGTTTAACAGCTCCCGCCCCACAAAGACGGCGCCCATAGCCAGCACGGACGCGATCACGAGCCGCGCCTCGGCGCCGGTGCGGAGCGCTTTTTCCACGCTGTCGTAAAACAGCTGTGTCACATAGGTGGAAACGCCATGGGACACGCCGTGGGCGATGCTGACAAAGTTGATGACGATGTAAAGCGCCGGCAGGGCCGTCATGTTGATTTGAAAACCGGCCCGAACCACTTTCCAGAAGGGCACCCGTGGCAGCGCGCCGTCGCCGCTTTTTGCTTTTTGTCTGTCAGGCATACGCGTCCTCTCTTTCCTTTTTGTCGGCATACCAATCCGCCTGGGCGTTGAACATCTCCGCGTACAGGCCGCCCTGGGCCATCAGCTGGCTGTGGCTGCCCTGCTCGGCAATCCGGCCCTCACTGAGCACGTAGATCACATCGGCAAGCTTGGTAGAGCCGAGCCGGTGGCTGATGAAAATCGTCGTTTTCCCCCGGGTGATCTGTTCGAACTGGCTGTAGACGCGGCTCTCGCCCACCGGGTCCAGCGCGGCGGTGGGCTCGTCCAGAATCCGCAGGGGCGCGTTGTTCACAAGAGACCGCGCCATCGCCACACGCTGCCATTCGCCGCCGGAGATATCCGCCCCGTCCGTATAGACCTTGCCCAGAGGGGTATGGATGCCACAGGGCAGCTTGTCCGCCGTTTCTGTCAAGCCGATCAGCTCGACAGCCTCAAGGACAGCCGCCTCGTCGGCGTCGGGCGCGCCGACGGCGATATTGTCGTACAGGCTGAAGCTGTACCGGGCAAAGTCCTGATACACCACGGCGGACAGCCCCTTCAATTCCGCCTGGGAAAAATCCCGCAGGGACCGGCCGTCCACCAGGATCTGGCCGGTATAGTTGGTATACAAACCCGTCAGCAGCTTTGTAATCGTCGTCTTGCCCGCGCCGTTGACCCCGACAAAAGCGTAGTGGCGGCCCTTTTCAATGACAAAACTCACATTGTCCAGCACCGGCTTCTCCGTCCCCGGATATGTAAAGCAGACGTTTTCAAACACGATGCGTTCAAAATCCATCCCCGGCGCCGGCAGCACGGTGGCGTCCCCCACCGTTTCCAGGGCCATGAAGGCCGTCAGGTCGCGCAGGTACTCGCGCTTGGCGGCGATCTCCTCAATCTGGCTGTTCACGCCCCAACTCAGCTCTCGCGACAGGTTGATAATCCCGCCTATCAGGGCGATGAACATGCCGTAGTCAATGCGCCCGTCCAAAACGGCGGGAAGCATGGTGAGGATGGTAGCCACGGCGATGACGGAGCCCAGCACGCCGCCGGCTTTCATTTTAATAAAGTTCTTCAAATTGACCCGCTGCTGGATTTTGCGGGCGGTGTGAAAACGCTCAAAGAATATGCTGTTGAGCGCGTCGGTGTAGCCGTAGACCGTCCGCTCCTCAACCGCGTCCCGGGAGGTGAGCACACCGGACAGATAGGCGTAGCGCCGGTGTATTTTGGAGGTCTCCCGCTGAGCCTCGTAGCTGCGTTCCCCCGCCTTTTTGGCGATATACATCAGCGGCGCGGCGGAAGCGAGGATAATAAGCCCCGCCCACCAGGCCCGGGTCATGATCGTAACGACCACGCCCAGCGCCGACAGCGCCTGTCCGGCCAGACTCAGCACCGCGTCATGGCAGGCGACCACCTCCGTATCGAACTTCGGCGCCACGCGGCTGATCAGGTCGGCGGTGTCCTGGTTTTCGATGTGCCAGTAAGCAAGGGACGACACATGCCGGAGGATCATCGGCCGCAGCGTCTTCCGGAAATAGATTTTCCGCCGGGCGTTGATGTATCTCATGATCACGATGGTGACAAAGGTCTGGTACAGCATCACGCCCAGAAGGCCCCCGATGGGCAGCATCACGGCGCCCAGCTGCCGGGTCCCGGCCACCACGGCCAGGGCGGCGTTGATGAAGCCCGCGGTGGCGTAGATGGTCAGGGTGGCGCAGGACGCGCTGAGTAACCGCGACACCAGCGCCACAGCCGCGTAAAGGGGGCTGACCCGCCACATGAGAAAAAACAAGTCCCAGCCTCGGTACGTTCTCTTTTGCAGGATGTTTTTCAAGAACCGCCGCCTCGCTTCTGTCAGTATTTTCTTCAAATGAGATGATTTTGAATTATACCATAATCCTCCAACCCAAATAAATACCATCGCCGGTTTTCGACAATTTTCTTCAAATTTAGACAAAATTACAACAGGGTATTGTATCCAGACATACAAAACCCTGTTGATGTTTGCGTACTGTTATGTTTGTTATGTCAGTGTCGCCAGCTGACTTGGGTGCTTTTTGAAGAAATCGGTTCGAGGTTCCAGGTGTTTAAGTCTGTGGGATTCCGGATCGCGCATAAAATGATAAATCGGCTCAAATATCGTCTCCCAGCTCCAGATGCTGCTGTCCAGATTCAGATATTCGGCGATCAGCTCCGTACCCTCCGGGGCTATGGGGTGCATCAGCACAACCGCTGTTTTCAGCATGTGGAACATATTGATCATCACACCCTTTCGCATGTTGCCGTCATTTGCAGCATCTGCTTGGCGCATCCACTTGGATGCGTATTTGTTCAAACTCCGGATATAGGTATCCATCAGCGCCATGACAAGATGAAACCGGCAGGCATACATATGCTTTTCGTATTCAAGGATTGTTTTCTCCGAATCTAAAAGGACCTCCCTGCTGACCTCTCCCACCGGTATTTTACCATCGTAATATTTCTGTGCCGAATAAAAACAAGTCCGGGCGAAGCGGTTGAAAACGTTGGTAAGCAGGTTCCCCTCTTTCAGGGCGGGGTCGGCGGCAGCCGGATCGGCAGCGGGGTCGAAGGCTTTCGGCTGGAAGCTGACGCTGCGCAGCCCCAGGCCCAGGCTTAGAAAGTGCGCCCGCAGCTGCTCGGCGGTGTAATGATCCAGGAGCTCTAATGCCATCGGCGGCTTGACCTGGTCACTGCTGCTGGCTTTTTTATTCAGAAACAACAGGTGATTATTGACGATCAGCTCCGGCAACTGCAGGTCGCCGTCGCCGCCTGGGGCCTTGGGCTCCGTTGAATTCCAGCCCATAAACATAGCCATTTCGGCCAGCCCGTAAAAATAAACATTGTCAACGCCGATAAACTGGTATACCCTGGCGTCGCGCGCGCACCACCAATCCTTCCAGCTATCCTTGTTCTTCCCTGCCTTTTCCAGATACGCCATGGTGAAGGAAATGGGCGCCCACAGCGATTCCGGCCAGACCCATACGGTCAGGCCGCATAACCCTTCCAGAACCGGCGCGGGTACGCTCCAGTCGATATTGCCGGTAAGCCGGAAGGGTACCAGCGTCTTTCCCGTTCGGTACCGGATACTCTTGGCCGCCAGTATGCCGCAGGCCTTTTCACGGTCTTCCAGCGTGTCGAAGACGAGCACCACGCTGCCTTTATCCGCGTCCTGCCTTCGGTAATAGCTGGGAAGCTGCCCGCCGAGCGCCTCCACCTCGGTCATATGCACCGCTTTGATATATAACGCCGGCGGCTCCAAAAACTCGTTAATAATGCTGACAGCAAAAGGGCGGGAAGATGGATATGACCGGAAATCAGCCAGCCATTTTTCCAAAGGCTCCCGAAAGCTGCCCAGATCAATATACCAATTTGTAACCTCCCGCATCGCGGGGCGCTTTCCGGAAAGGGTACTGACAGGATCAAGAAGCATGACTGGCTCATACTGATGGCCGTTTCCGCATTCATCCGCGTACCCCTTATCGCTGCAAATGGGACATACGCCCACAACCGGCGTCCGTTGAGAAAGGTGTTGTTTTCCTCGTCATAAAACTGCAGGGTTGATCTTTTATTTAAATGACCATTGTCATAAAGCCGCTTTATAAACGCGGCGGAAAATTCACGGTGGAGCTCCCCGGCGCGGCCCAGGGCGGAGGCTGAAAATAAGCTGATGTCAATGTTAAAGGCGTCCAGGGCTTCTTTCTGCTTAAATGGTTCATTTCCACAAAGTCTTCGATGGTGCCGTCAAAGCCGCCTTTCGATATCAGCTGGCGGTGGGCCTCAAAAGCCGGTGAGCCGTAACAGTCCGTGCCGGAGACGAAAATAACATTTTCTTGGCCTATCCGGTCTCGCAGGAAACGTGCAAAGGTGTCTGCGTGGACAAAAAGGCCGCCGATGTGGCCCATATGCAGCTCTTTGTTGCCGTACGGCATACCGGCGGTGATTAGTGCCCTTTTGGGAAATACCGGCCTTTCCGATTCGGACAATTTGTTCGTGCGTTCCATCATTTCGCCTCCAAATAAATATAAAAACCGGCTTACAGCCCTATAGCTGCAAGCCGGTTTGTGTCATGTGTTGCCTCAGGTTTTGACACAACGGAGCTTAAGCCCGGGCCCTGATCTGGACACGGGTTGCTGCTGGCAATTTACTTTAATCATTGTCGTCAGCATCATTAAACTCCTGTAACATTTTTCAATCATAATAAAATAGTGTGCCTAAATTGTCAAGAAAAATGCCTTTACCGGTACTTGCCGTATTCCTTGACCGTTTCGAACATGACCTCCACGTTTTCGCGCTTGCATTTGCCCAGGCCGCAGCCGGTTTCAAAGATGAAGCCGCCGCCGGGGG
>JAJUHI010000014.1 GCA_029267955.1 Sporobacter termitidis
AACCAGGCTCTCTGTGTCTACTATTTCCACTACGCCCCGGTCCATTTTCCCTCGTGTCAGCATTGTTCATCACCATTTACATTTTACCGCATATACGCGAAAAAGCCCAGCTTTTGCTGGACTTTTTCGACAAGCTGAGGCTCAGCCGTGACGGCTGAGCCTGTGGTTTTGTTCTCAGATAAACCGGTTCATCAGCTTTGTGACGACACTGTCGATATTCCCGGCATGGATATCGTTCTGGCGGCACAGCCGAACGACGGTCTCCCGCAGGTCGTCGTCGTTAAAATCCCGGATGCTGTGTAGGATGCCCGTCCGTCTGCCGACGCGGAACAGCAGCTTGTCCTGCTCCGGCAAATCCAGATACCACCGGAGCGCCGCGAGCATTTTCTCCTTGTCTTCCGGCAGCCGGCCGTCCACCTCGGGTATGAGATTGAGGATATGGTCGCTTTTGACAACGCTTGTGATGCCGTCCAGCTTCTCGATAAATAGCAGCAGCTCCCTGACCACATCCGTATCGTCCGTCCTGGTGAAAACGCCGTCCTGATAATCCTTGTATAAAAGAGACCGCAGGGGCACCGACAGCGTGCGAATTCTGATAAAGTCCGGGTTGATTTGATTTAAAGCGTCGGCTGTCTCGAGAGCGTTCTCCCGTGAATACTCCCTGCCCCCCAGTCCCGGGATATAATACTCCGAGAGCTCGATGCCCGCCGCCTTCACCTTCCGGCCGGCGGTGATGTGGGTCTGCTTGTCCGCGCCCTTGTCAACCAGGGTGAGTATCGTGTCTGAACCGGATTCCATGCCGATATGGATTCTGTTCAGTCCGGCCTCGGCTATCCGCTGCAGCATTTCATCGGGGATCCGGGCGATGGTGTGGGACCTGCCGTAGGAGGTGACGCGCCGGACCTGCGGAAACAGCGACCGCAGGTATTCCAATATTTCGATTAAATCCGCGGGTTTGACCACCATGGTGTTGGCGTCCTGCAAAAAGACGGATTCCATGCCGGCGCGGTACCAATCCAGCGCCTCAAGATACGCGAATTGTCCATTTTCGCCGAGCTGGGACATCAGCCGGCGGTGCAGCCGCTCCTGCTCCTCATGGGGCTGGCCGGCCATCTCCTCAAACGTGTCGACGCACAGCTTCACCGCGTCAAGGTCCGCCTTTACGTCCTCCTTGCTGCGGACGCTGAAGGTCTCGCCTTTATAAAGGGTACAGAACTTGCACCTGTTCCAGGGGCAATTCCGCGTCACCCGCAGCAGCAGGCTGGCGTGCTCGCTGGGCGGGCGGATGGGGCCTGTTTCAAAGCCTTTGTATTCCGATATGCGCATATGACTCCTCGCAGCTTGTTTTCAGCGCCGGCGGGCGATATGCGCCCGCTTGCCGGCGGCCGGTTTTGCATCTATCGCTATTGTAGACGATAAACGCCGATAATGCCAGACGCATATCGCAACCGGCCGGATGCGCACAAAAAAGCGCCGCCGGGCATCCCAAGGGATACCGGGCGGCGTTTTGATATTTATCCGGGGAACTGGAAAAAGAGGTGCACAAGACGCTTCGGTCTTATGGCTTGCGCTTTACTGGAGCTTAGCCGGCATAGGATTCCGGAATGTCCATGCGCGCATTGAACGTATCGCGGGTCAGTCCGGTGGGATCGTAATCGTACTCGTCGGCGCCGGCATAGACGTCGGACCACTCAAGGAGCCGTTTGTAATTCTCGTGGGTCATCCAGTAGGACGGCAGCAGCAGCCGTGCATACTTGTCGCCCCTGCTCTTGTCAACCCAGGACGGCCAGATGGTCTCCGGCGTCGCCTGTCCGGACATAAACGCATACAGCGCGCCGATAATCGGCTCGGCGTAGATGGTCTGCGGCGTAAACATCGCAAACCGCCACGCATCCTCCATGCCGGAATCCCACTGTCTTTGCAGGGACGTGCCGCCGATGGTCACAACGCAGGCATTATCCGTAAAGCCCATGGCGTCAAGGGCTGCCGCGGCGCCCATCGCCGCATCGTCAAACATGGCCGAAACGAGCCAATGGGTATACTGCGGCTGCTGCGACAGAATCGCCGTGACCGCGGTGTTGGCGCCGTCCATGGTGGGGCCTACCGTCACCGTGTCGGCAATGTAGAAGTGATCCATTGACTCGCCGCTTTCTACCCACATCTGCTCGGCGCCGACCTCACGGTCGTGGAGGACGCCCGCCAGGGAATAGTCGACGGCGATATAGCCGATCTCATCCGCCGGTACATCCGCCCATTCGGTTTTCTTATACTCAATGAGCTTTGCGGCCATCTGCCGGCCGAACCAGATCTGGTCGAAACCGACATAGGGGCGCAGCAGCGGCTGCGTCGCGTCCGCCTGAGCCGGGGACATGCAGCTCATCCACGCGACGCCCGCCTCATCGCAGATTTCAGCGATACGCGGGAAGGTTGCCGGGTCGGGGTCCAGCAGGAAGCCGTCCACACCCTGATTGATAAAGGTGGTGAGGTTGTTGAGGTAAGCATCATTGTCGCCGCCGGATGCCCACAGCGGGCTGTACTCGATATTCATCTTTTCTGCCCAGAAGGCGAAGGCACTGCTGAACATATCATAAAGCGGGCTTGTGACAGAAACCATGTACTGGACCTTGAATCTGGGACCGGATGCGTAATCGAATTCCGGATCAAAGAAACCGACCTTGTCAAGCGGATGGTCGCCGGTTTTGCCGGTGTTTTTTTGACCTTCGGACTCGGGCTCCTTCGTCGGCGCAACCGAAGCGGGAGCGGATTCGTCGGGATCCGATGTTGTCGTCGTACCGCCGCAGGCGAACAGCGACAGCGCCATGAGCATTGCCAGAACGATTGCCAGAAGCTTTTTCATTTTAACCCTCCTTAAAATATATGATGCCTTGTTCACTAAAACTCCTCCAGCTCAACTATGAAATCAGGATGCGGCCCTCTTTTTCGCCCCTTCCTTAATTGCGGACACCATCAGCATACGGCGCATGCGCATGCTGTTGACATTGTCTATAATCAGCGCGATGATCAGCAGCAGGCCGTTAACAGCCACGCTGATGTAAGCCGGAGCCTTCAAAACGGCAAGCCCCGTATTGAAGACGTTGAGCAGCACCAGGCCGACGCACGCGCCGCCAATCCCGCCGGCGCCGCCCATAAACGACACGCCGCCGAGAAGCGTTGCGATAATGGCCTGCATGTTGGGAGCGGCGGCGATAAAGCTCGCCGGGTTGGACTGCTTTCTCAGGCACACCCAAATGAGGCCGCCAAGGGTCGACATAACGCCGTTTGAGACGAACAGGATCGCGCGGGTTCTGTTGATGCTCAAACCGCAAAGCCGCGCGGCCTGCGGATTGCCGCCGACCATGTAGATGCTGCGTCCAAACCGCGTTTTGTACAGGACGAAAGCGTGTATCAAAACGACCGCAACCATCACCACGAACACAAACGGAATGGATTTGAAGAAGGCAATTTTGCCCAGGTTTAAGAAGCTGGGGACATTCACCGGCACGGCGTTGCCGCGGGTAATGACGGTGGCAATACCGCCGAAGATGGACGATGTGCCGATGGTCACAATAAAGGGCACCAGGTTGACGACGTTCATGAAGAAGACGTTAACAAGCCCCATAATGGCCCCCGCGGCCAAGCTCAGCACCAACGCCACCGGCCAGGGCATCCCCGGGAACCCCTTCAGCAGCAACGCGAACACCAGAGACCCCATGGCCGCGACAGCGCCGGAGGACAGGTCGATATTGCCGCTCATCAGGAGGATTGCGATACCCGCCAGCATCACGCCCTGGAAGCTTAAGGTGTTGAGCAGGTTTCTTATGTTTCCTCGGGCGACGAAGCTGGGGTTAAGCGCGGTGACGATAATGGCCAGCACGATCGTGGCCACAATAAGACCAAAGGTTTTGGTATTTAAAAGTTTCTTAATTCTGCCCATAATCATACTCCTCAATCCAGCATGGCCATCGCCAGGACTTTTTCCTCCGTTGCCTCTTCTCTGGAAATCTGCCCGGTGATATGCCCGTTGTGCATGACGATGATGGTGTCAGCCACGTTGATGACCTCTGTGAGCTCGGACGAGATGAATATGACGCCGATGCCCGCGGTAGCAAAGTCGCACATCATCTGATAGATCTCCGCTTTCGACCCGACGTCGATACCCTTCGTCGGCTCGTCTAAAATCAGGATCTTGGTGACGATTTTGTCCGAGGTCCACCGGCCGAGGATAACCTTCTGCTGGTTGCCGCCGGAGAGCTCCATAACGGTCTTGTCAATATTCGTCGTCTTGATTGAAAGCCTCTCAATCGCGTCAATGGTCAGCTCTTCCTTGGCCTTCGGGTCCATGAAGATGCCCTTTTTAAGCTTATCCAGGACCGGCATGCAGATGTTGTCCTTGATGGAACGCCAGATGATCAGGCCCTGCTCCTTGCGGTCCTCGGGGCACAGGGCGATGCCGTTGTCAATGGCCTCCCTGGGCGATCTGATGCGGACGGGGTCGCCGTTGATTTTAATCTCACCGGACAGAATCGGGTCCGCGCCGAACAGCGCCCGGACGACCTCGGTCCTGCCCGAGCCCACAAGGCCGGCAAAACCGATGATCTCGCCCTTCCGGAGCTTGAAGCTGATGTCGCTGACCACGTGGGTGTTGAGGTTGTTGACCTCCAGGAGCACTTCGCCAAACTTGTTGTTGCGCTTGAGGTTCTTGTATGTATCGCCGATATCGCGACCGACCATGGCTTTGATCAGTTCCGTCTCGTTGGTCTCGGAGGTCTTGAGCGTTTTAACCAGCTCGCCGTCCTTCAAGACGACAATCTCGTCGGAAATCTTGAAAATCTCCGCCATGCGGTGGGACACATAAAGAATGATCTTTCCTTCCGCTTTCAGCTGCTCGATCAGCTTGAACAGAATATCAATTTCCTTATCCGTCAAGGGCGCCGTCGGCTCGTCAAAGGCGATGACCTGGGAGTTGCGCCGGTACGCCTTCATAATTTCCACCATCTGCTGGTACGCCACCGACAAAAAGCCCACCGTATCCGTCGGGTCGATCGGGAGCCCGAACTTGTCGATGATCTCCTGCGCCTGCTTTTTCAGCTGCTTTTTGTTGAAAAGGCCCAGCTTTGACACCGGGAGGTCGCCGGCGTAAATGTTTTCCATAACACTGACGGAGGGTATCAGCTGCCGCTCCTGGTAGATCACGCTGATGCCCTTGTTAATGGCGTCGCACGGCGAATCGAAGCTGATCTCCTCGCCGTTGAGCATCATGTACCCCTCGTCGGGCTTCTGGTCGCCGCTGAGTATTTTTAGGAGCGTGCTTTTACCGGCGCCGTTTTCTCCGATGAGCGCCAGCACCTTGCCGCCCTCGGCCCGGAAGCTGATATCCTTCAGCGCCTGAACGCCCGGGTACGCCTTGCCTATTCTGCAAAATTCCAAATACTGTTCCATTATTTCACCCCCAATACAGCCGCACGGTTATCGGCTCCCGCCGGCTGCAGCGTGTTGTTTTTCCGCATCCTTGAGCCTGGCGGGGAGCTTGTGGAGCCTCTTCGTTTTCGTAAAGTCAAGGGACAGCGCTATAACAAGCACGACGCCCGTCAGAACGGAAGACCAGTAAGCGTCAAAGTTGACAATGGCCATGCCCTTGTTGAACGTGTTGAGAATCAGAAGGCCTACAAAGACGCCGCCCATGCCGCCGTTGCCGCCGTAGAAGGATATGCCGCCGAGCATGGCCGCCACAAGGCCCGTAAACATGTTGTTGGAGAGCGCCAGCTGGTTGGCCTGTCCGGTGCGCGCCATCAGAACGACGCCCGCAAGCCCCGACATCACCGCGCTGTTGGCAAACAGTATGTAAGAGATTTTTTTGGGATTAAGGCCGGATAGGCGCGCCGCGTTGGGGTTGCCGCCCACAAGATAAACGGTGTCGCCGAACTTTGTCTTGCTGAGCAGAATCCCGTAAAAGAGGAACGCGATAATCATCAGCACGACCGTTATCGGGATAAAGCCGAACACCTCATAGGTGCCGAGAAAATCGGTAAACGGGCTTGAATAGCTGAAATTCTGCGCCGCCTGCGAGGCCTTGTCCCAGCTGATAAACATTTGAAACCCCTTGAATACCGACGAGGTGGCCATCGTGGCGATAAACGGTTGAAAATTAAACTCATTAACAAGAACGGCGTTGATAACACCAAAAGCGGCGCAAACCGCCAGTGTTAATATCAACGCCACCGGCCACGGAAGAAGCCATGTTTTCATAGAGACAACCAAAAGCAGACCGCCCGTGGCGCCAATGGTTGTCGTTGAAAGGTCGATATTGCCCGTTAGCAGAAGAGCGCCCGACCCGATGGCTAAAAAGGAAGTCACCACCAGCATGTCAATGATTGACAGCAGCGTGTCGGTATTGAGGAATTTTTTTCCAATTAGTGCGCTCCAGACCGAAAAAATTACCACCAGAATCAGCAAAATAATCAGCAAAGACAGCATCTTGGATTTCAGGAATTTGCTTAGTCCTTTTTCGCTACCCAAATTTATCCCTCCTCAATAGTTATGCCAGAGATATAAAAATGGCACCGTTCATACCGCAGCGCTTACATGCCGGTCGCTCCGGGGGTAATCACCGGAAGATAACCCGTTTGCTTCACCTCCATCCCTCTCCCCTGATTACAGTTGTTCAGCTGCCATTTTGAAGCTTTTTGCGTCACATGGCGTACCAAACAAAAAGACGTTCATGAGAATACTCAAACGTCAAATTAAATACATTTCTCTGATTCGCATAGATATCTTTATCTCACCTCTATATCTTTTGTTTATAATATAGAATTTTGCAAAAGTCCAATAAATTTTACCATGCCGCTATAACCTCCACGGAATACTATATGCTCTTTCAGTTATAGTCAGTAACTGGAGCGGTGTTAAATATCTTGGACAGCTCTGCAAAAGGGGCTTATTTGCTGAAGCCCGTCAAAAAAAAGAGCAGACGGGCTGTATAACCCATCTGCCGGTGCAATCCGTATCAATGATATGCTGCTGTTACTGCGTGGCCATAATCTCTTTCCACAGCTCCGCCGTGCGCTCGCCCTTGTTCAGCCGCTCACGCAGCGGGCCGATGACATAATTAAGTACCAGGTAGCCTCCGGAACTTAAAGCGGCATATGTTTTTTCGCAAGCATTCAGGTGTTCTTCCGCCTTACGCCAATCAAACATGCTGATTACCCCTTCCTGCTTCCATAATAATACGTCCGCGCCCGAAAAGATAGTGTTAAATTTGACGAAATCCACGCCATCAGAACGCGAAATTGATAAATTTTTCACAATCTATTTAATCATATTCGCGTATTATGTTAATCTTGAGGCGATTCTCTGTAAAACAGAAGCCGGCACATCGTGCCGGCCGCGGCTTTCGGGCGTTTAATCACTTTTCCATTTTGTCCATATAGCTCTCCATCGCCGACACCGACTGGCTGCTGATGACGTGCTCAATGGCGCAGGCGTCCTCGGCGGCTATGGCGGGGTCCACATTTAAGACATTTACCAGGAACTGATGGATGACATGGTGCTTATTGGCGGTCAGCTTCGCCTGCCGGAGGCCCTCCGGCGTCAGGTAGACCTCTTTATATTTTTCGTTGACAATCAAGCCTTTTTCCGAGAGTGTCGCCATGGCGCTGTTGGTGCTGGCCTTTGTCACTCCCAGACGCGCCGCGATATCCGATACCCTGGCGCCCGCCCCGTCGTGAGACAGCTCGTAGATTGCCTCCAGATAGTTTTCCATTGTAAAGGTGAGCTTTTTCATCTTGCGCTCCTCTCTTTCAAAAGGCTTGCCGTATTCTGTGCCTGACGGCCATTTCATTATACAGGACCGCGGGGCCTATGAAAAGTGCCGCGCGCGGGCTTACTTGAAAAGCTCCGGTTCCGCCCGTCTTTGAAGGCCTTCCTCCAGCTCCCGCTTGTGGTACAGGAAAGCCGCGTCCTCGAAAACCTTGGCGCCGACCGGGCATTTTTTGATGCAGGCGCCGCATTTGATGCAGATGCCGACGACTTCCCGCACATCCTCGAAACTGACCGAGCCCATGGGGCACACCTGCGCGCACAGAAGACAGTTGATGCAGCGGGGTTTCGTCACCGGCTTGACCTTCCGGATATCCACGGGGTTGCCTTCGCTGTCGCGGGGCTGGTAATAGCCCCGGTACGGCGCCGGCGTCCCCTTCACGCCGACAGGCGCCGGACCCGGCGCGCCGCCGCTTTTTATCTTCTCAACGATCTGCCCGGCAAAAGCCGCCGCCGTCTCCATGTCCGCATCGTCCGGCCGCCCCTTCGCCAGCGTGTATGAAAAGGAATGCTCCCCCACAAAGGCCGCCGCGGCGATGGTATGTAAGCCGCCCTTTTCCAAGATGTCCCGCAGCTCCACCAGGGCGTCGTCGTAATCCCTGTTGCCGTACAGCACCACCGGCACGGCCAGCGCGCCGCCGCCCTCCATCGTGTTCAGATATTTCAGCAGCACGTTGGGAACGCGCCCGGCGTACACCGGCGTGCCGAACACGACGAGCTCCCCCGGGCCGAACCGGAGAGGTTTTTCCCGCCCCCCGGGCAGCGTAAAGTCCAGGACGCCAAAGTCTGCCCCAAGGCCCTCCGCCGCCGTTTTCGCAATATGCTCGGCAATCTTTTTTGTCGTACCCGTGGCGCTGAAATAAACCGCCCATACCTTTGTGATTGTCATGATAATCCCCTTATTTGTTCATATGCCTGTCCCCCTATTGTAACACCAAGCCCGGAAAATTCAAATAAAAAGAAAAAGTGCCTTTTAAGCACCTTTCTTTTTACCTGCGCCCTTGGTTGCCGGCTCCTTCTTCGCCTTGCCCTGATTTTGCATCTCCAGGCTGGCCTTTAAGGCGTCCATCAGATTGATGACGTTGCCGACAGGTTCCTGGCTGGCGGCCACCACTTCACGGCCGGCAATCTTCGCTTCAATGAGCTTTCGGAGCTTTTCCTGGTACTCGTCCTTGTACTGGGACGGGTCAAAGGGCGTGTCGATGGAGTTGATGAGTATTTGCGCCAGCTTCAGCTCCTGCTCGGAGGGCTCCGGAATTTTATAGGACTTCTGCAGCTCCTTGATATCATCCTGATAAAACATGGTGGAGATGAGAATCCCGTTTTCCCTGGGGATAATGGCCATCAGGGTGTCCTTTGTCCCCAGGACGGTCTTGCCGATGGCGATTTTCTGCTCATTCATCAGCGCCGTTCTCAACAGCTCGAAGGCCTTCTCCCCGCCCGGTTCCGGCACCGCCTGATAGGTCTTGTCATAATAGACGGGCGAGATTTGATTGAGCTGGGCAAAATGCAGAATCTGAATGGACTTGTCCTTTTCCGTCTTGATCTTCTCAAGTTCTTCGTCGGTGACGACGACGTACCGGTCCTTGTCGTACTCATACCCCTTGATGATATCCTCGCTTTTCAGCTCCCGGCCGCAGTGGGCGCACGTTTTTTTGTACCGGACCCTGCTCTGGTCCTCCTTGTGCAGCTGGTTAAAGTGGATATCGTTGTCCTGGGTGGCCGTATACATGGAAATGGGGATGGTGACAAGGCCGAATGATATGACCGATCGATGTGCTACTGCCATAAACGCACCTCCGGGTCTATTCTGCCCTGATAATCCGAAAAAATTTGGGCTTATAATAAGTATACGTATACAGCTTGCAAGGACCGGAGATGGCTATGACAGACACGCTTGCCGAGTACAACCGAAAACGGAACTTTGAAAAAACCCCGGAGCCGAAAGGCTCTGTGGAGTCGAAAGGCGCCGCAGCGCCGGCCCGGGCGCCGGAATCTGGCCTGTCCTTTGTCGTCCAGCACCACCTGGCCCGCCGGGACCATTACGACCTGCGGCTGGAGTGGGACGGCGTTCTGAAAAGCTGGGCGGTCCCAAAGGGGCCTTCCTACAACCCCCGCGACAAGCGCCTGGCGGTGCAGGTGGAGGACCACCCCCTGGAATACGGGAGCTTTGAAGGGACAATTCCCCAGGGCGAGTACGGGGGCGGCGTCGTCATGCTGTGGGACGGGGGCGTCTGGGAGCCCCAGTCGGACGCCGCAGAGGGGCTGCAGTCAGGCATGCTGAAGTTTGTGCTGAAGGGCCGGCGGCTGTACGGCAAATGGGCCCTTGTCCGGTTAAAGGGCAAGGCGGGTGAAAGCCGGGACAACTGGCTGCTGCTGAAGGAAAAGGACGAGTACGCCCGGGGTGACGACGGTGTTTCCGGGTTTGTCACCAGCGTCTGGACCGGGCGCACCATGGAAGAAATCGAGGCGGGCGACGACGAGAAATTTGTCAAGAACCCCTTTGACAAAGCCGACGTGCAGCTTTGCAAGCCGGTTAAAACGGTCCCCGAGGGCGCGGACTGGCTCTATGAGCTCAAGTATGACGGTTACAGAATCCTAGGCTATATCGAGGGCAATACCGTCCGCCTTGTCACCAGAAACGGCAGCGACTACACCCGGCGGTTTCACGACGTTGCCGCCGCCCTCGCCCGCTGGGCGGGCGACAGGGCCATGGTGCTCGACGGCGAAGTGGCGGTGACGGACGACAAGGGCAAAACGGATTTCCAGGCGCTGCAAGGCTATATGAAAAATCCAACCAACCAGCGCCTCGTTTACATTATCTTTGACCTGCTGGCCCTGGACGGCGCGGATTTAAGAGGGCGGCCTCTCATCGACAGGAAAAAGACGCTGGAAGCGCTGATGAAGGACGCGCCCCCCATCCTCTCCTACAGCCCCCATGTGGCCGGCAACGGCAGGGCGTGCTTCCAGGCCGCCTGTGAAGCCGGGCTGGAGGGCATCGTCGGCAAGAAAGCCGGCTCCTTGTATACCGGGACCCGCAACGGCGACTGGGTCAAGCTCAAATGCGACACGCGGCAGGAGTTTGTCATCGGCGGGTACGCGCTGTCGGACAAGAAAGCCGGCGGCGTCTCATCGCTGCTGCTGGGCTATTACGATAAGGGGGCGCTGGTCTATGCCGGCCGCGCCGGGACGGGGCTGTCCGAGCGCGCCGCAAGGGCCCTTGAAGAGAAATTCAGGAATATAACAAGAGCGTCCGCGCCTTTTACAAACCCGCCGAAGGCAAAATCAAACGAGACGCTCACCTGGCTTGAGCCCGTTCTGGCGGCTGAAATCAAGTTTGCCGAATGGACGGGAGAGGGCCTGTTGAGACAGGCGAGTTTTAAAGGCCTCCGGGAAGACAAAAACCCCGGGGAGATCACAAGGGAGGCGGCGGATAAACCCCAGTATGATACGCCGGAGGAAGCGCCGCCGCGCGGGGAAGCTGGAGGAATCGGGATGACGAAAACGGAAAACAGCGTCACAATCGGCGGCATCCGGGTTACAAACCCCGATAAGGTGCTGTTTGAGGACCCCGTTATCACAAAGGCGGACGTGGTCCGGTATTATGCGTCGGCCGCGCCGCGCATGCTGCCCTACGCGGGTTTCCGGATACTCAGCATTGTCCGCTGCCCGAAGGGGATATCCCAAACCTGCTTCTACAAGAAGCACCCCGGCCCCGGCGGCGTTGGCATTGTCACCATACCGGTGCCCGGCAGCGGCGGCGAAACGGAGGAATACTTCTATATCGACAGCGCCGCCGGGTTTCTGTATGAGGCGCAGATGGGCACGCTGGAGTTTCACACCTGGGGCAGCCGAGTGGACAACCTGGAAAAGCCGGACCTGATGGTGTTTGACCTGGACCCGGACGAGGGCATGGCGTCAGAGCGGGTGCGGCAGGGGGTAAAGGACTTGAAGAGCATTTTGGACCAGTTGTCCCTTGTCTCCTTTCTCAAAACCAGCGGCGGCAAAGGGTACCACGTGGTCGTCCCCTTCCAACCGGCGGCCTCCTGGGACGCCTTTTACGACTTTGCCCGCCGCGTCGCCCAGGTCATGGAGCAGCAGTGGCCGGACCGTTACACCAGCAACGTCCGAAAGGACAAGCGGAAAAACAAAATCTTCATCGACTGGATTCGCAACGGCAGGGGCGCCACCAGCATCGCCCCCTACGCCATCCGGGCGCGGCGGGGCGCCCGCGTGTCCGCGCCCATCACATGGGCGGAGCTTGACACGGTGGCGCCCGACGGCATCACCATCAGCCAGGCTCTTGAGCGGCTCGGCGGCAGCGACCCGTGGGAGGGATTTTTCCAGGTCGACCAGCGGCTCAAGTGAGTATGCTGTCGAAAGGCGCAGAGCCGCCAAGTCAGAAGCCCCCGTCCATGCAGCGTTTTGCATGGGCGGGGGCGTTTTTTACCGATAAAGGTCTTCCATGGATTTGATGATTTGCGTGATCACCCTGTTGCACGGTACGTCGAGGTTCAGCCGCTCCGCCATCCTGACGACCGCGCCGTTGAGGCTGTCAATTTCCGTCGGCATCCGGCGCTCGATGTCCTGGAGGGTTGAGGAGCGGTGCTCGTAGGTGGGCGGGAGTATCCGCTCAAAAAAGTCCTTTTTGTACGCTTCGGCGTCGCTCCAGTAGGTCTCGTGGCCGGTAGCGCGCATGACCGTGAAAATCTCGCCGATGATGCCCGTCATCAGGGACACCGCGCTGCCGCTCTTTAAAAGCCCGCCGTAGCTGGTGCCCAAGATGGCGCTTAAAGGATTCAAGGTGCAGTTGTACAGCAGCTTGGCCCACAATGTCTTGTCGATTTCATCGGTTACGGCGGCGGGAATACCCCCCTGGCTGACGGCCTCCGCCAGCGCCTGACATGCATCAGAAGGGCAGGAGAAGATGCTGCCGATGGACACCGGCGCGGTCATGACCGTCACCTCGCTGACATAAGGCGCCGGCCGTTTAAAGCCGATGGCAAAGCTGGCGTGGTAAATCTGCCGCTTATCAAAAATGTCCGTAAAGGCCTGTTCGTTGCCGTAGCCGTTCTGGAACAGCACCAAATGCCCGGCGGGGCTTAAGATGTCCGCCTTCCGGCGAGCAAGGCTCCCGGCGATATCGGCATTGGCCGTGGCTTTGGCGCTGTTGATAATAAAATCGTAATTACCCGGCGTGTCCTCGATGGCATCAAACAGCCGGACTTTTTCCGGCGGTACGAGAACGCGCCCCAGAAGCCCGCGCCGCTCGATCCCGTTTTTTCTGACGGCGTCGGCAGTTGCGCCCCTGGCCACAAGGTCGGTATCGGCGCCGGCGCTGTAAAGGGCGGAGGCCAGCGACAGCCCCACGGCGCCGCACCCCACAAGCAATATCCTCATTCGCTCCTATATCTCCTTTTAATCCAGGCTTTTCCGGCATTATACCGCAAACGGCCGGTCACGCTCAAGACGTCTTAGCCGCCCGCGTGCTGCTGCCGGAAGGCCGTGGGCGTCATCCCGACCGATTTCTTGAAAAGCTTGCTGAAATAATCGTCGCTTTTATAGCCCAGCTGAAAGGCGATTTCGTAGCTTTTCATACGGCTGTTGGCCAGCAGGTACTTCGCCCGTTCCATCTTGACCATCGTGATATAGTCGATCAAATTCATCCCGGTGACTTTTTTGAACAGCTGGCTGAGGTAGGACAAGGAGATAAAGAGCTTTTTGGACAGAAAGCCCAGCGACACGTGGCTGTCCAGATTCTCCAGCACCATCCTGCAGGCCGACCGGACAAGGCTGTTGTTTTTATCGGTGAACTCATAGGTTCTGATGAGCCGGCTGAGCGCGCCGGCGGTTTTGACGAAATGCTCCTTCATCGCCTTGACATCCGGCAGCTCCGAATAATCCAATGAATCCGGAGCGGCGGCCTCGCCGATTTTTTCGATCCACGGATACTCGCGGGAGACCGTCTCGGAGATGGACGCTGTCACCTTGTTGAGTATAAACGCGGTTTTCAGGTGGTCGTAATCCACCTCCGACCAGGTGGTATCCACCAGCTTTGATGCGCACTCGGCCGCCTGTTCGCTGCCCTCGCCGATATATTGCAGCAGCTGTTTGACCTTTGCGCCGGGATAATGCTCGTTGACGTTATTCTCAAGGATGTTCTCCAGGTAGGTGATCCGGGACTGCTCCAAGTCCTTGGCCGCAATATACTTAGCGGCCCGCTGCAGCATGCGCAGCAGGTCCCCCGATTCAACGGGTTTGAGCAGGTATTCAAAAGCGCCGTTGACGATCCCCTGCCGGGCATATTCAAAATCGCTGAACTGGCTCATCAGGACAACGCATTTGCACATCCCGTCCTCCAGCGCTTTCTTCATCAGCTCGATGCCGTCGATCATGGGCATCCGGATATCGGTAATCAGCAAATCCACCGGCTCGGCCTGAAGCTTGGCGATTGCATCGCGGCCGCTTGACGCTTCGGCGGCAATGACAAAGCCGGAAGTTTCCCCCCATACGTCCATCGACCGGATTTCGTCGCGGAATATATCGAAATCGTCGACAATCATCACTTTATACATCGCTATCCCCACCACTCAGACCGGCAGCGTGAAATAGACCGTTGTGCCTGCGTCCTCAATACTTTCAATCCATGTCCTGCCGCCGTGAAGCTCAATGATATTGCGCACCATGGCAAGGCCGATTCCGCAGCCCTCATACTCTTCCCTGTCGTGCAGGCGGTTGAATACCCGAAACAGCTTGTCCGCACGCGCCATGTCAAACCCCACGCCGTTGTCTTTGACATAGAAGACGTAGGCGTTGTGTTCTTCCCGGCACCCCACGGTGATTTTTATCATGTCCCTTTTTCTCGAGAACTTCAGCGCGTTGGACAGAATGTTGCCCACAACCTGCCGCAGCAGCTCCTCGTCGGCCTGCACGCACGGCAGCCCCGTTTCAAAGTCCAACACCGACTTTTGGACCTGCATGGCCGTTATCAGCTGCTCGTAGGCGGACACGATGACCTTTTTTATATTAACCGGTTTTTTCCGGATGTCCAGCCTCATATGGGACACAAAATACAGCAGCTTATCTATGAGCGCGACGGTTTCCCGGCAGATACCCTCTATTTTGTCCGAGCAGACCCCGATATCCCCGCCGGCGCGGATCTGCTTGATATAATGCTCAATCTCCCGCAGGGGCGTTTTCAGGTCGTGGGCCGCCGCCGCGGAAAAGCCCTGCAGCTCCGCCACGATGGTCTCAAGCTCGTCGGTCCTGTCTTTAACGCGGTTTTCCAGTTTTTTGTTCAGGCGTATGATCTCCCGCTCCGCCTGGATTCTTCTTGTGATGTTTTTGCCGAATACGGTAATTGCCTCGAGCTTTCCGTCGATATAAACCGGGTTGAAGGAGAAGGTGAAATACTGGTCGTCCTTTTTTGATTTGTAATCGACCTGATAGCTGCCGTTTTTAACGGCGTTTAAATAAAAATCCGTCCAGACGCCGCCCAGCTCGGGGCCGAGAATATCCGTCATCGTCGACCCCTTTTGCGGCTCGGACCCATAATTGCTTCGGATGTAATTCTTTACGGACGAGTTTGAGGTAATAATTTTAAAATCCTTGTCCACCGACCAGATGAGGTCGTCGGTGCTCTCTATGATATTCAGCAGCGCTTCAGAGAGGCTTTTGACGCTATTTTCCGCTTCGATTCTCCGGGTGATATCCCTGTTTGTCTCAAGGACCACCGTTTGGCCGTCCTCGTCGAAGATGCGCTGGAATCTGGCCTCCACGAAGATGGTGTCGCCGTTTTTGGTTTTATGTATGATCTCGCCCTCCCAGCTCCCCGTCTGCCGCACCTGGGCTTTAACCTCCGCCACATCGCGGGTAAAGCGGCTGCAGAGCAGGGTGTGGATAACCTGGCCCAGGGCTTCCCGGCTGGTGTAGCCGTACATTCTCTCGGCGCCCTTGTTCCAGTAAATAATGGAGCCGTCCTGCTTCCAGGCCATAATTGCCTCATTGGACAGATTCAGCATGTCGGCCTGCCGCCGGAGCTGACTGTTCAGCTGCTGCAGCTGCATGTTCCGGCTTTCGAGCATTCTGTTCCTCTCTTTGTCGATTTCCCTGCTGCGGACGCTTTCCGTCAGATCCCGGATACAGAGAATCCCGGCCGTAAAATTCCCTTCATCATCGTAAAGGGGCCAGCCGCTGATCTGGTAATAGACGACGTGGCTGCCCGTCAATAATTTCAGCGTCTCGTTCTCAATCGTCTCGCCTCTTATAATCCTGGCCGGCGGCATGTTGCCGCTGTCAACCGGCCGGTCCTCCAAATCGTACAGCTTTGCCTTTTTCCACAGGTCGCCGATATTCTCCATACCGGCGTACAGCAGCTGATGGAAGTCGCAAAAGGGCTGGCTGACGATTTCGTAACTGCCGTCGGCTGCAAAAATCATCACCACGTCGGAGATGTTGTCCGCAATAGCGCGAAGCTTGGCCTTTTGTTTTCGGATTTCCTTATCCTGCTCTTCTATGATTGCTCTCAGCCTTGAAATCTCGGCCTTGTCGTCCGGGCTACAATTCTCAGCGGCTCTGCTGCTCATCTGTCAAAATCCCCTCTTCTTCACCGGCGCACATTTAAGCCATTATCAACATTTTTACGATACCATCAAGGCTTTTTGCTGTCAATGTTATATAAAAACCGCCTTATCGCTCCCGTGCAATAAGGCGGCCGCTTTTACGCTATATCCTCCCGCGTGACGTCGTTGATCCATTTTCTGCTCTTAAACCGTATCAGCAGCAAGCCTGTTTTACAGATATCCTCCAGGGCGATACAGAGGTAGACGACGGCGATACCCGCGCCGAAAACCAGCGCGCTCAGCGCCGCGGCCGGCATGGCGATCAGATACAGCGTGCCGATATCCACATACATGACCACCCTGACGTCACCACCGCCCCTGAGGATGCCGATACCCATCGTAAAGCCCAGTGTCCGTATGACCGTAATGAACGACAGGATGAGCAGCATGGTGGTGGCCGCCCGGGCCGCAACCGGGGTCAGCTTGAATAGCGGGTAAATGACGGGCTCCAGCACCGTCAGGCTGGCAAGGAGCAACAGCCCCCCGGAAACGATACCAAAGAGGAGCGCCAGCATGATCAGCGATTTGCCCACGCCGTAGACCGTGGAGACGCGGCCGGCGCCGATCTCCCTGCCGATAATCACCGCGGCGGTGCCGCCCATTGCGAAAACCGCCACGTTAAAGAGCCGTTCCAGATTGCCGGCGATGGTGTATGCCGCCAGTATGTCCGCGCTGTTATGCATATGTCCCAGAATCACAGGATAAATGACCGCGCCGAAGCCCCACAGCGCCTCGTTGATAATAACCGGCATCGAATACTTCAGGTAGTCCTGGAGTATTATGAGGCCCGGCATGGCGACAAGCCTGACCTGGAGCTTGAATCTCTTGTTTTTTAAGGCGTAAACCAGGACGATCAGGATCTCCAGTATTCTTGAAACCAGCGTCGCGATGGCCGCGCCCTTGATCCCCAAAGCCGGCATGCCGAGATTGCCGAAAATGAGCACCCAGTTCCCGAACAGGTTGAAGACGGCCGAAATCGTTAAGACAATAAAGCCCAGTTTCGTATTTTCCATGCTGCGCTGGGCGGCGATGTAAATGCCGCTGATGCTGCTGCACATCTGGGCAAACCCGGCGATTCTGGCATAGTCAATGCTCAGCTGGACAATGCGCGCATCGTTAATGACCAGGCTCAATATCTGCCTCGGGAAGGCAAAGACAACCAGCGCGCCGATAAAGGAAAAAATAAACGAAAAGTATAAGCCGACGCCCAAAACCCTGTTGATGGCGCCCTGATTGCCCTTTCCCCAATACTGCGCGATCAAAATGCCCGCGCCGCTCTGTATGCCCATCATCAAGACCATGATGATGAAGAAGGGCGTCGTCCCGGTCGTCACGGCGGCAAGATAATCCTGCCCCAGCATCCCGACCATAAACGTGTCGGCAAAGGCCACCGACTGCGTGATCAGGTTCTGGAGGATCATCGGCACCATGATGGTAAATACGCCCTTATAAAATCCCTTGGGCTGTTTCATGAAGTCTAGCATATTCTCTTCCCGCTTCTGCATTTTTCGCCCGCAACGCGCAAAAAGAGCCTGCCGCGATCTGCTGCGGCAGGTTTGGCCGGGCGTTTTGTTAATACTTTTACTTAAATTTATAAATTATAAAAGGCAAATAGTCAAGTTTAAACGCAAAAACATTTACACAGGGGTTGTTTGCCTGTTAAATTATCTTATAAAACAGGCCGGCCCCGGGATGGTTTTCTCAACGGGGACGGCGTGTAAAGGAGCGTCAACACATGAACAAACGCACAACGATCGTGATGAGCCAAACGATGCTGCCCAGCCAGGCCAACCCTGCGGGCAACGTCCACGGCGGCGAGATCATGAAGCTGATGGACAGCGCCGCCGGTGCCGCCGCCCACCGGTACGCCCGCTGCAACGTGGTGACCGCCCGCGTGGACGAGCTGCAGTTTCTGTACCCGGTCTTTGTGGGCGATTTTGTGACATGCACCGCCACCGTCGCCTATGTGGGCACCACCTCCATGGAGGTCGTCGTGACGGTGGATGTGGAGGACCTGGAATCCGAGGACCCGCCCAAGAGAACGCAGACGGCGTATTTTACCATGGTGGCACTGGACAAGGACGGCAAGCCGAAAAAAATTCCGCCCCTTTCGCCGGAAACGGAAGAAGAGAAAATTCTGTTTGCCGAAGGCCATCAGAGAAGGCTTGAACGGGAAAAGCGCCGGGCAGCCCGGAACGCCTGACGCCGCCCGGCGCGCTTTGTCAGAAAATTCTTTTCAGCGTCGCCTCGAGAAGCTTATCAACTTCCTCAAAACGGATATTGGGGATATAATAGGTCTCCAGTTTGTCATGGAGGGCTTTGGCTCTGCTGATTGTCAGAAGCGCAATGGCCATGAGATTGTCAAATTCCTGGATGTTCTGGCTGATATCCTCCTGATAATGGGTTGTGACGGCAATATTCATATAGTCCTGCATATCAATCGACAGGCGCTTGGGCACGCCGGAGCCGTGGTAGTAATTGGAGGTTGTGAAAGCCGCGTTTAAGCCGGGAATGATCAGGTGATCCAGCTTATGCGGCAAAAGCGCGCAGTAGAAAGCCTCCACGTCAAATCCGTGTTCAAGGGCCGCCGCTTTAATCTTCTCCAGTATCCTGTCCTCGCCCGTGCCAAGGCCGCCCTTGAATTCATAAACCCTGTCGGCGGTCAGGATGGAATCCAAGTAGTTGCAGTAGCCACCCGGCGTCAGCGCGCTGGCAAAAAGCCGCCGTTCCTTCCCGTCGGATGCAACGCTCCCGCTGCCGTCAAACAAATAGGAGAGCAGCTTTGCCGTGAGCCTGTTCACCCGGGCCGTGTCAAGCGCCTGGGCGTAAATAGCCGCGTTGGCCTCATGGAGCGCCGCCGCGGCTTTGATGTATTTGTAGGCTCTGGCGAATATGTAGGATATCTCCTTGTTGGTGCGGAGGATCTCGTCCTTATGGGCCCGGATGCCCTCCTCGTTCCAGAACGCGCCGAAATTTAAGATTTCATCAACCGCCCCGGGGCTTCTGGGGTCGACAATATGGGGCGAGGTCCCGTCGATAAAGGCGATTTTCAGCTTTGGTATCAGTATGCCGTCCAGAGAATTGCTGTCCGAAGAGCAGTGCAGGTACTCCACATCGTACCCCTTCTGCGCCGCTTCTTCCCCGATGCGCTTCATAAACGTGGATTTCCCGACGCCGGGCCCGCCCTTGATCACAAAAATCCGGTCGGCTTCCTCCTGGGTGATAATATTGCCGTAAAAGCTGAAAAAGCCCAGGGATGTGTTGCCGCCCGGAAACAGATGCCTGATTCTTGCCTGAGACATGGTTTATTCCTCCGATGCTTCCAAATAAAATTCTGCGCCTCCTTTTCAATATATGCTCGCACAAATTAACCGTGAGTAAGCTAAAAAAGAGGATACGCCGCGACGTATCCTCCTTAGCTTTTTATTTTTTCTCATATCCCGGGAAAGCCGGAACCTGCGTCTGCTGCTCGAATATCGGGTTGTAGGCCAGCATGCTGAAAACCTGCTTGAAGCCCGGGGTCTCCGCTTCGTCGGGGAAAGCCCTGGCGATGGCCTCCGCTCGGGCCACCCAGCCCGCTTTGAAATCCACGTGGGAGATGATGTACAGGTCGTTCCGCTTGATGCCGCGCACCACGCGCTCGCCGGCCTCCTCGGGGCTGCGCATGATTTTGCTGAAATCCACGTCCGGCATCGGCGGGGGTGCGGGCGCCTCGCCGTCCTTCGGCGGCGGGGGCGGCGGCGGGGGCGCGGGCATCTCAATCCCCAGGTGCTTGGCGCGGACCTCGCCGGAGGAAGCGCCCAGGTTCGTCATGAACGGGCCGGGGAAGAAGGTGCTGGCGCCGATGTTGTACGGCTTCATGTCGACGGCCAGGGTCTCCATTACGGTGCATACCGCCATTTTCAAGGAGTTATACAGCGTAAAGCCCGGGACGGGTACAAGGGCCGCCTTGGAGGCGGTGCTGACCACATGGCCGCCCTCGCCGTGCTTCATGATCAGCGGCACGATCTCCTTGATGCCGTTTAAAACGCCCTTGTAGTTGACGTCAATGGCCAGGTCGATATCCTCGTAGCTGTCGGTATACAGCTCCTTTTCCGGGATGCCGATGCCGGCGTTGTTGACAAGGAGATGGATTTTGCCGAACATGGCCTCGGCCTCGCGGGCCGCCTTGGCGTACCCGACGCGGTCCGTGACGTCCAGCTGGATGCCGCGGGCCGGATAGCCCTTTTCCTCAAAATACGGCAGCGCCTCGTCGATGGCCTTCTGGCGGAAGTCCACGAGGATGACGTTCATGCCTTCCTTCGCGCAGGCCTTGGCGATACCGAGGCCTAAGCCGCTGGCGCCGCCCGTTATAAACGCGGTTTTGCCCTTTAGGTTTTCCATATGTACCCTCCCGATTAAAAAGTTGCCTTTTTTGTTGATTATACTACATTAAAGACAAGCGTCAAGCCGACAATCCGGCAATTTGCCATAAATCTTTCGGGCCCGCTATAACGTCAGCAGCACCCTGTTCCGGCCCCGGGCCGGCTATTTTCGGGGGGTTGTGGACCACTATTCGTTTCACGTCAGCAGCCTGTTCTGCATCCAGGCGCCCTTAAGGAGCCTGACCAAAAAGAGCACGCCCCGGCAGAGCCAGTCGGTAAACATGGCAATCCACACGCCGTAAAGCCCCGCGCCGGTGTACCGGCACAGAAAATAGCCGAGCCCCACCCGGAAGACCCACATGGAGGCCACCGACACCAGCATCGCGTATTTGACGTCACCGGCGGCCCGCAGGCCGTTGGCCGGGGTAAAGGCCATCGGCCACAAAATCACCTTGAAAACCGCGATGAACGCCATCAGGGAAAAGGTCATCCCGGCGCTTTGCGCATCCATCCCGGCCAAAGCCGCCGCCGGCTTTGTCAGCAGCAGCACAATGAGGATGCTGGCGGCCAGGACGATATAGGTCAGCGCCGTGAGCTTGAGGGTATACCGGCGGGCCTCCTCCGGCTTCCCGGCGCCCATGCAGGTCCCCGCCACGGTGACGAGCCCCAGCCCGATGGCGATGCCCGGCATCGACTGGAAGGCCTCCAGCGTGTTTGTCAGCGCCTGCACGGCAATGGCGGTCGTCCCCAGGAGGGACACCGTGCTGTGCACCATCAGCTTGCCCAGCTGAAACAGGCAGTTTTCAATGCCGGCGGGAATGCCGACAAACAGAATCATCCGGATAATTTTCATGTCCGGCCTGTAGGCCAGAACCTTTTCAAGGGTGATATCCTGGCCGGGCCGGCGCTGGAGCACCAGCAGGGCGGCCGTACCGGCGGCCCGGGAGATGAGCGTGGACAGCGCCGCCCCCTCCACGCCAAGCCTGAAACCGAATATCAGCGCGGCGTTGACGGCCACATGGAGGACGTTTGTCCCCAGCGTTACCAGCATCGGCAGCCGCGAGTTCCCGGCGGCCCTGAAAAGGGACGCGCTGGCGTTATACAGGGCAATGCACGGATAGGACATGGCCGTGATGAGATAATACGACTTTGCCGCCGACATGACATCGTCGTCAACGGCGCCGAATATAAGGCGCAGCAGCCCGCTGCGGAAGGCGACGCTGACAGCTGACAAGATAATGGAAACGGCAAGGACGGCCATCACCAGCTGCCGGGCGGCGTTTCTCGCCGCGCTTTTGTCCCCGGTGCCGATGTACTGGGCGCAGACCACGGTGCCACCGGTGGCCAGCGCGGCAAACAGGTACAGGACAAGAACGTTGATCGCGTCCACCAGGGAAACGGCGGACAGGGAGGCGGCGCTGACGTTGGAAACCATGATCGTGTCGGCAAGCCCCATCAGGGACATGAGGATCTGGTCGGCCATCAGCGGCAGCAGCAGCCGCCGGAGGTCTTTGTTTGAATACATAGGCGCCGCCCTGTCAGCCGAGCACATGATTGACGAAAATAGAGACGATCTCGGGGTCAAACTGCCCGCCGGCGCACCGAATGAGCTCCGCTTTCGCTTCTTCCGCCGTCTTCGCCTTTTGATACGGCCGCATGGCGGTCATCGCTTCATAGGCGTCGGCTACGGCGATTATCCTGGCCTGCAGCGGTATTTCTACCCCCTTTAAGCCCTGGGGATAGCCGCCGCCGTCCCACCGCTCATGATGATACAATACGTACTCGGCCAGATTGGCATACTCATCGGAGGAGCGCAGGATCTGGTAACCGGTTTCCGGGTGCTTTTTGACAACGGCGAGCTCCTCCTTGGTCAGTTTCGCGGGCTTGTTGAGTATCTCCTGCGGGATAATGATCTTGCCGATATCGTGCAGGGCGCCG